>NZ_WPDC01000034.1:0-37749 GCF_035615595.1 Vibrio sp. R-1
CCAAGTAGGAAGGGGATGAGGGCAGAGCGTGATCCATGACTCAAACTCCTCGTCCATTCGAGCTTTGAGCTGGAGTCAGGCGTAACTGCCCCCATATAAACCGAAAATGTCAAAAAGAGACCACCACGGATGAGCAAAGCTATCTGCCACCAGATTGCTCAAGAACTGAATGTTCGCCCTGAGCAAGTTATCGCTGCCGTCACCCTGATCGACGATGGCAATACCGTTCCTTTTATCGCCCGTTACCGTAAAGAGGTGACTGGTGGATTGGATGATACCCAACTGCGCAACTTAGATAGCCGTCTTGCCTATCTGCGTGAGATGGATGACCGTCGCCAAACCATCCTCAAATCGATTCAAGAACAAGGCAAACTCACCCCTGAGCTGGAGCAGGCGATTTTAAGTGCCGACAGCAAAAACCGCCTTGAAGATCTCTATCTGCCTTACAAACCTAAACGCCGCACCAAAGGCCAAATCGCGATTGAAGCGGGTCTTGAGCCACTGGCTGATACGCTGTGGACGCAGCCTAACACTGACCCGGAAAGCGAAGCGGCAAAATACATTAATGCCGAGAAAGGGGTCGCTGACAGCAAAGCCGCACTGGATGGCGCACGCGCTATCGTGATGGAGCGCATCGCGGAAGATGCCAACCTACTGGAAAAAATCCGTCAGCACCTCAATCGCAACGCGGAAATTGTGTCGCGCGTGGTCGAAGGCAAAGAGCAAGCGGGCGAGAAATTTAAAGATTATTTTGATCACCGCGAGCCGATCAGCAAAGCGCCTTCACATCGCGCATTGGCGATGCTGCGTGGCCGTAATGAGGGCTTCTTAACCCTGACGTTGAATGCCGACCCTGAATTGGAAGAGAGTGCGCGCCAATCCTACTGCGAAACTCTGATTGCCGAACATTACGGTATTCATTTGAGCCAAGCGACGGCCGATGCGTGGCGTAAGCAGGTGATCTGCTGGGCATGGAAAATCAAAATCTCCATGCACATGGAAACCGAACTGATGAGTGCGATGAAAGAGCGCGCGGAAATCGAAGCGATTGAAGTCTTCGCCACCAACTTAAAAGATCTACTGATGGCAGCACCGGCAGGTCCTCGCGCGACATTGGGCCTAGATCCGGGTCTGCGCACCGGCTGTAAAGTCGCTGTGGTTGACGCAACCGGTAAAGTGCTGGCAACCGACACCATTTACCCACACGCACCACAGCATCAGTACGATCGAGCTATGCAGTCCATCGCTCTGCTGGTGAAAAAGTTCAACGTGGATCTGATTGCGATTGGTAACGGTACGGCGTCGCGTGAAACCGATGCTTTTGCTGCGGATTTAATCAAGCGCGGCAACCTCAAAGTACAAAAGATCATGGTCAGCGAAGCGGGAGCATCGGTCTATTCGGCTTCAGAACTGGCGGCGAAAGAGTTCCCGAATCTGGATGTGTCACTGCGCGGCGCAGTCTCTATCGCGCGTCGTCTGCAAGACCCGCTAGCAGAGCTGGTGAAGATCGACCCGAAATCAATCGGGGTTGGCCAGTATCAACACGATGTGAGCCAAACCCTGCTCGCGAAACGTCTGGATGCGATTGTTGAGGACTGTGTAAACGCCGTAGGTGTGGATGTGAATACCGCCTCGGCAGCGCTACTGACTCGTGTTGCGGGCTTGTCTGCGGCACTCGCGCAAAACATTGTGGATTATCGTGATGAAAACGGTCGTTTTGAGTCGCGTAGTGCCCTCAAAAAAGTGCCACGCTTGGGGCCTAAAGCGTTCGAACAGTGTGCTGGCTTCCTGCGCATTATGGATGGCAAAAACCCGCTCGACGCTTCAGCGGTGCACCCAGAAGCGTATCCGGTGGTGAAAACTATCGCTGAGAAGAACAGCAAAGATCTGAAAGCGCTGATTGGCAATACAGAGTTCCTGCGCACTCTTCGCGCGGTCGATTACACCGATGAAAACTTTGGTGTACCCACCGTGACCGACATCATCAAGGAGCTAGATAAACCGGGGCGTGACCCGCGTCCGGAATTCAAAACCGCGACCTTTGCTGAAGGCATCCATGAGGTGTCAGATCTGGAAGTGGGCATGGTGTTGGAAGGCGTGGTCTCTAACGTCGCCAACTTTGGCGCGTTCGTGGATATCGGCGTCCATCAAGATGGCTTAGTGCATATTTCTGCGCTGACCGATCGCTTTATCTCAGATCCGCGTGAAGTGGTTAAAGCCGGTGACATAGTCAAAGTCAAAGTGATGGAAGTGGATGTGCAGCGTAAGCGTATCGCTCTTTCGATGCGCTTAAACGATGAGCCGGGACAAGATAACCGTAGCCAACGCAGCGCTGCACCACGCGTAGGGCAAGAGCGCCGCGCGCCGCGCCGTGATGAACCGCAAGGTAATCCACTGGGTGGCGCGATGGGCGGTGCGTTTGCTGCCGCTTTCGCTAAAGCGAAGAAATAGCCAACGATAAACGCATTTCCTAATGACGTAGCCGTTAGGTCGCATAAAAAAATCCCCACCGAAGTGGGGATTTTTATTGCGCGAGATAACTCACCTACAAAACTGCAATCACCTCTGAAGGTGTGTTGGGTGCCACTGCGTGACCATAATAGTATTTGATCACGACACGCCGGCGCGCCATTTTGCCTTCTGTTATCGCCGCATCAATGATGTGCTTAGGTAAGCGAAAACGCATCGCATAACCTTTGCCTTGCTCTTGGCTGTACGAAGCGAGTGCGAGCAGATCAAACAATCGCTCAAGCTCACTTTTCGGTTCATCGTGATGGGAGGTCTGCGCCTCCGCTTCGCCGCCGATATCATAACGTGGGTGTTCTGCTGGATCCCACGATGGTTGCTTGCGACGCTTATCATCCTCTTTGATCTTACGTTCAGCGTTCGATTTGGCCAGTTGTACGGTTGGCGTCACTGGCTCGCGAACACGATTGTCGCGTGCGGCCTGCTCCGTTTGCACGTTCACTGATGGGGCGATCAGCGGCACACTGACATTGGTCGGTGACACTAGCATAGCCGAAACCTCCTCAGCTTCGCCCACCCTCGGCTTTCACTCCGGGTTAGTCTATTTATCGACCTGTTCCGAAAATGATTGAGTCAAATTTTGGTCAGCGCGACAAAATTCACACTCCCCCAAACGACTTGGAGTGACAGCTTAAAGTAGGAAGGGGGGATCTAACGAGTCGCAAACTCGATAAGCTGCTGACAAAACGCCTCCGCCTCCGTCATAAAGGGCGCATGGGAAGATTGGTCAAACATGAACGCTTCACTGTAAGGCGCTAAATGGTTCAAATCACGGGCGACTTTCGCGGGGACTAACCCATCCAACCGACCATACAAACGCAGCATAGGCACGCTGATGTGTTGCAGATCATCACGCAAATCGACTTCGGCGAGCATCGTCAGCCCTGCAAGCAATGATTTGGGATTAGGCATAGGGCGCGACAGCACAGCCTGTTTAAGCACTTTCACATCTTGGCGTGCACTTGGGCTACCCATGGCTTGCAGCGCCATAAAACGCTCAATGGTCACCTGAAAATCGGCCACCAACTGATCGGTAAACGCGGTCAGCACATCCGGTTGAATGCCACGCCAGCTGCCCTGCGCCGCAAATTTGGGTGAGGAAGCGACCGTGACCAATTTGCTGACATAGTCTGAATGGTGCAGCGCCATGTGCGTGGCGACTAAGCCGCCCAGCGACCAGCCGACCCAAATGGCGTTGCGCGGTGCATGCTCTAACAAGGCTTGAGCGATCTCTTCCAAGCTTGCGGCATGTTGCTCGGTACTATGACCATAACCGGGTAAGTCCACCACATGCACTCGAAAATGGGCGCTCAATGCTTGTGCGGTTTGCTGCCACACCGCACCATTCATGCCCCAGCCGTGTACCAATACCAGATCTTGCCCTTGTCCACTGACTTGCCAATACAACGCCATGGTCACAGTTTCTCCGTCTATTTCCATCTTCATCCACTCTACCAATTGGCAAGATGAAGCACATTACCCCGATTCTTGGCTCGCTATGTTAACCCATTGGCTCAGAAAAACTACCGCACCACTGCTGACTCCGGAATGTCATCTCTGCCGACTGGCGCTCGATACAAATTCGCCGTTTGGCGTCTGCTCTGCCTGCCAAGCTTGGCTTGAGCACGGTTATCGCTGCGCACGCTGCGGTTTACCGACTCTTACCTCTGTTGATCAGTGCGGGCAGTGTTTGGGTCAGCCTCCGCCGTGGCGAAAACTGATGTGTGTCGGCGATTACCGCTTCCCACTCAGTGATGCGGTGCATCAACTCAAATACCAACGCCAGTTTTGGCAAGCGCCGCGCTTGGCTAAGCTACTCGCCACCCAGATTAACGAGCCAGCCCCGTTGCTGTGCAGTGTACCGCTGCATTGGCGGCGACGTTGGCTACGCGGCTTTAATCAAAGCGATCTGCTGGCGCGCGAGTTAGCCAATGTGCTGAACATTGAATATGACCACCAACTCTTTGCACGCCGCCGAGCCACACCGCATCAACAAGGACTCAGCAAGGCGCAGCGAATCCACAACCTACGTGATGCGTTTGTGCTGAATCATCCGCCAAACCAACCACATGTTGCGATTGTGGACGATGTGGTGACCACAGGCTGTACGATCCGACATTTATGCGATTTACTGCTTGATGTCGGTGTGCAAAGCATTGATATTTACTGCATATGCCGCACTCCCGAACCGAAAGATAGCCACGGTTGACGTTTTTTAACGCAAAAGGGCTGGATCATCGCTAACTCAGGAGTAGAATGGTGAGCAATAACCTATTCTTTTACTCAGGTATTCGTCGTGTCAAATCCAATTACTATTACTGAATCTGCCCAATCTCACTTCGCTAAGCTGCTGGCTCAGCAGCCTGAAGGCACCAATATTCGTGTGTTTGTGGTTAACCCAGGCACCCAAAATGCCGAGTGTGGCGTATCTTACTGCCCACCGGAAGCCGTAGAAGCGACTGATACGGAATACCCTTTCAGTGGCTTTTCTGCCTATGTTGATGAACTTAGCTTGCCCTTTTTGGAAGAAGCGGTGATAGACTTTGTCACCGACAAAATGGGTTCACAACTGACCCTGAAAGCCCCTAACGCGAAAATGCGCAAAGTTTCTGACGATGCCTCGCTGATGGAGCGCGTAGAATACGCCCTGCAAACCCAAGTCAACCCTCAATTGGCCGGCCATGGTGGCCACGTTCGTCTGATCAGCATTTCGGATGATGGTGTGGCTCTGGTGCAATTTGGCGGTGGCTGTAACGGCTGCTCTATGGTCGATGTGACACTAAAAGAAGGCATTGAGAAAGAGCTGCTGGCTCAATTTGCTGGTGAACTGACTGCGGTACGTGACTCCACCGAGCACGATCGTGGTGAGCACTCTTACTACTAAGCGTTCAGCCTGCCTATCACTCCAATTCGAAGCTGATGTATTCACATCAGCTTTTTTATTGGTGTCTGCATATTGAGCGTTTCAAACTGCGATTATTTCTCATATATTAAGAAAACTTTTTTTGCTCAGGAGTCTGCGTATGTCATCCAAATCTTTACCAGAAATTCTGGATCGTGAAACGGTCGCCAAATCGCGTCTGTTTACTATTGAAGCTTTGGATCTGCGTTTCTCAAACGGTGAACAAAGAACCTATGAACGCATGAAGCCGAGCGGTCGTCATGCGGTGATGATGGTGCCGATCACAGCCCAAGGAGATCTACTCCTCGTGCGCGAATACGCCGCCGGAACGGAGCGTTACGAATTAGGCTTTCCAAAAGGCTTGGTCGATCATGGTGAAACCGCCGAGCAAGCGGCCAGTCGTGAATTAAAAGAAGAAATTGGTTTTGGCGCGCGCCAGTTAACCCCACTCAAAGAGGTGGTGCTCGCTCCTTCTTACTTCTCGAGCAAAATGGTTCTTTTTGTTGCTCAGGATCTATACTCAGAACAGTTAGAGGGGGATGAGCCAGAGCCGTTGGAGATCATTCGCTGGCCTTTAGCACAAGCAGAAGATCTGCTGACCCATCTCGATTTTTGTGAAGCGCGCAGCATCACAGCCTTGCTGTTGGCTCTGCGTTTTCTTCAGGCGTGAGTCACGCGCCTTCGGAGTCACTATGTCTACACCACAGGATCTCTCGCACCTACTGCCGGATGTCATTAACATCGCGCGAGCGGCAGGGCAACTCATCCTCGATATCTATCAAAATAAATCTTATGAAGCCTTCACCAAAAGTGATTCAACGCCCGTCACCAGCGCCGATTTAGCTGCGCATAAGTTTCTCTGTGAGCAGTTGCGCGAGCTGACCCCTGATATTCCGATCCTCTCAGAAGAAGAGGCCAATATCGACCTTGCCACTCGCGAAACATGGCAACGCTATTGGCTGGTGGATCCGCTGGATGGCACTCAAGAGTTCATCGCACGTAGCGGCGACTTCGCGACCATCATTGCGCTCGTGGAAAATAACCATCCGGTGATGGGGGTGGTGTATGGCCCCGTTTCTGGCGTGACTTACTACGCTTACGCAGGCAAAGGGGCGTGGAAGATCCCCGACATGGCGCAGAGCCTCAAAATTCAGACACACAAACATGAGCTGCCGAGCAGCTCGATCGCGATTGCTATCAGCCGTCGCCAAGACATCAACAAAATCACGCGCCGTTTAAGCAGTGCTTGGAATTATGACTTGGTGCCACTGGGCTCTGCAGCACTGAAAGCCTGCTTAGTGGCAGAAGGTGCAGTAGATTGCTATCTGCGCCTTGGTCCAACTGGCGAATGGGATACCGCCGCAACCCAGTGCATTGTCGAAGAAGCGGGTGGGCGCATTCTGAGCACTCAATTATCCCCCCTCTCTTACAATGAGCGAGAAACCTTGGAAAACCCGAACTTCATCGTGCTCGGTGATGCGGATTTACCTTGGAATGAGATCTTAAAAATCAAAGACTAGCCGATAAAATTTCACGCCCAGTTGGGCGTGAAATGAATGGGATAACACATCCTAGAGCTGACCTTGTTGATTGAACGGATAGCGACCTTGCCCATCAGGCTGCGGTAGCCAGCTCAACTGCTCCTTTAAACTCTCAGGAAATTCCGCTTCTGGTTTAAACCACGCTTGTGCTTGATAGCGATTGTCCGGCTGTAAACTGAGGTTAAATTCACTGCTCACCTGCGCGGTTTTTTGGCCACCTTTCAGGGTCACAACGCTCTCTTGGCAGGTAAAATCCGACACGACAGTACCAAGCTGCAGCGCACCAAGCGGCGATTCTAGCTGCGCGGCTGACCAAGCTAAGCTGCCTTCGGCTTGCTGGCAGTAAGGCTCACCAAAGCGGTACTGTTTGACAGCCATCTCCAACTGCCCTTGCGCCATCAGTGGTACGGGTAACGGTAGCCAAGTAATGGCTTGCGCAGCTGGTAAGGAGAGTAAAAAATCATCGGCATAGGGACCACTCAAACCGATCCCCACAACACCTTTCCCTCTTAGTTGTGTGCTGCTGCCGCGGCCAAAGCGGATATCCGCCTCCAACTGCCCCAACAGTAACGCCGAGAGGTGGAGATCCCAGTTGAGATCGCCTAGGCTCATGCCTTGCCAACGAACTTGCGCGGCTTGACCTTGCCACAGAGTGCCCTCTATGCCGGTGAGCTCTAAACCTTCAGGCAGCGGTAGCGGGCTAAGCGCCACTTGGGCAGGCAAATGCACGACAACGCTGGTCATTAACACTGTGGAAAATAACAGACCATAGCCAACAGCACGCTTCATATCAGCCTCCATGCTTCAGTTGCAGACGTTTGACTTCCACAACGCCGTTCACTTTACCACGGTCAATATCAATCGCATCCACGCTCACCCCTTGGCGCTCTTGCAAATACGCAATCCATGAGACCAATTGCGAAAACGGGAGCGGTTGGATCCAGACCTGCATCATTTCGCCGCGCGGCTGCACGCGGATCAGCTCAATATTGAACTGACGCGTCGAGTTAGTGATCACCTGATTGAGTGGTTGATCGCTTGGCGCATCACTGCCCCCTTGCGCACGGAGCGTTACGATGTCGTTGGCGTTTTCACTCACCCAACTCAGTAGCTGTTTTTCGGTTTGTAATCGTGCTTGAGCTTGGGCGGTACGCTCACTCAAAGGCTGCCATATGCCCCAATAAGCGATAGCGAGTACCGTCAGCGCGCCCATGCCCATTACCATCTTTTGCTCACGAGGGGTGACACTTCGCCACCAAGCCTGCACAGGAGCCAATAATTCTTTCATCATTTCTCCTTACTTGGGCTTCACCACAAACACGCCAAACACTTGCTCACCATTTTTATTGAGCTGCCCCTGTTCAACAGCAAAATACTGCTCAAGCTGAGTGCGAGCTTGTTCAAAACTTTGGAAATCACGACTGGTCGCTTCTAGGCGAATCTCACTGCGGTTACTGTCAAATTTGATGCTTTGCAGTTGTAGATTGACCCCTTTCAAAGCCTCAGGCAACGGGCTTAGCCACTTCAAAACGCTGCCCACACTGGCACCGCCAGATAAACGCGCCATCTCATCACTCATCTGTCTTTTCAAATAAGTCACGGTCGGGATTTTCTGTTTATCAGGGAAGATGCTGCGGAAAATCCGCTCACTTTCCGCGCGGTAAGCGTCCGCTTGTGCTTCGTATTGATGCGCCTGAAACAGCGAATAACTGATGGATACCGCGACAAATAGCCCAGCGGCGATCGCCACTTTGCGCCATATTTGCCAATACCGCAACCAAGAAGACTTGAGTTTAAAACTCCCCGTCAGCAAGTTGAACTTGCTAGTTAAGGCCTCCTGAGTCAGCAGTTGCATGACTAAACCGCTCGGCTCATAACGCCACACTTGGGTTTCGGCCAAGCTCAGTTCAGGAAGTGGCGTGAGCGCTTGTAAAGGCAAATACTCACTCTCATTCTGCACCCAATCGGAAGCGGCCAGTAAGCTTAACCACTGCGCGTCCACTGCTATCCCTTGCGTAGTGCTTTTACGCACTAACCACTCATCACCCAATTGCAGGGCGGCTAAACCGTGCTCTGGGCGAGGAATTGCCAGCACATCAGGCAATACGCGCTTCACGTCAAAACCGCACGCTTTGAGATGATCTAGGCAAGCACGCAGCCAAAGACGATCGACACCGACCACATCCGCCGTTTCTCGTCCTTTACTCAGCACACAAAAGTGCACATCTTCCACATCTTGGGCGATTTCATCTTCTAACAAATACGGCAGCATATTTTCAAGCTGACGAGAAGCGCCGGGCGGGATCTCCACTGACGTTAAAATCAAATCACTCGCCGCCAGTAATACCACTACGCTGCGCTGATCGGCATAAGACTCAATTTCATGCAAGGCTTCCCAACCAGCCACTTGGCCGCTGGCAATCACTTCTTGCTGATCGGCAGACCAAACCAGCCAAGGGATATCGGCCTCTTTTTGACTACTCAGTCGAACGGTCAGAAACTCGCTCACTGATCCCTCCAAAGCGGCGGCGTATCACCGTCGCAGTTTTCTTATCGTTACTGTAAAACAGGCTGCGGATCCGCACGCGAGACGTATCGACCAGCACCTGTGCATCTAATTCAAAATAATGGCTATCTACACTGAGGTATTTCTTCGCTTCCTCACGCACCGCGTTATCCACTCCGGTGAGTGCCGATTGGGCCAGAAAATCATCCACACTTGCCCAGCCATCAAAAGGTCGCCCTTCGAGCAAGGTTTTCGCGCTTTCCGGACTCAATGTTGGGCTAAACATGGCCGCCAGCAGTGTCGCTTGCTCAGCGGGTAAGGTGTTCACATTCAAGCGCCATTGATCGGTTGGCAACGCACACACATAAGGTAAGGCTTTATTCATCGTTTCTCCCCCCACCTGTTGTACCGCGCGCCACTCGCTCGCATCGGCCAACCAAGTATCCGCCGCCATATAGGCTGGGGTCATCGATTCATAGTAACTGTCTTCCACCCCATAAGCGGTGCGTACAGAGTCATCTTTATCAATAAACTCTAACGTCGAATCGGCAATCACTTCCGCTTGATAACTCTCCACTTCTAGCCCTTCAAGCAGCGCTTGCAGCACCGTCAGCAAATACGGTTTTTTCACGCTGTCTGGCTTGAGCTTTACCCCCGCGAGTGCATTGAGATTAAAGCAAGCTTGCATATCGCGGATTTTGCCGCGCACCTGTCCGTAATCGAGCGGATAGGTTTGCTCTTTCAAAGCCCAAGGCTGACTCAAATTGATGGTTTCACTGTCTTGGTAGCTCTGCTCAATGCCTTTTTTCGCTAGCGCTTCGACGCCAAGACTGTACCAATAAGCCTGTTGATAGTTGAGCTGATGCGTGGCACGCTGAAACTGACTAAACAGACGTTCGGCCATGGTCGCAGCAATCGAGACCATCACCGCCAATAGGAGCAGAATCACAATTAACGCCACGCCGCGCTGTTTAGCCCGCATTTTCAACACTCTCTTGCGTCATATTGAGTGAGCCGCCCCCCGTAAGGTATATCCGCTCAATCTCACCGTAATCTTTTAGGCGCAAGGTCACTTTCACGGCTTCAGGCAAGGCGTTAGTGGGCACCCACTCCTTACTCCATTCACCTTGCAAATAAAACTGTACTGCCCAATCTTCCACCCCAGTTAACAACGGAGAGATCAGCCCTTGCTGCCCCGCTGGAGTATCTGGATAGCGCCACCAGACCCGCTCTAAGCGGTTTTCAAACAGGCGGTAACCGACTTTCGCCACTTCGCCGCGTGGAAATTGTTGCTGTGGGTTATGCCAACCCAAGCGTACAAACAACAAACCGTGCTGATCCGAATCGAGCAGCGATTCTTTCCATTGTAGGATTTGCTCGCTCGGCGCTTCGCCATCGGTACGAAATTGGCGCAGAGCCATCTGCCGAAAATCGGCATCCATGATCACCATGGCGCGTTGCAATTCAGCCAAACGCGCAGTGCGCTCGGCGGAAATTTCATTGCTGCGTTGGACTTGATTGAGCACCTGATACGCGCCCACACTCAAGCTCGCGAAAATCGCAATCGCCACCAACACTTCAATCAAAGTAAAGCCCGCCATATTCTGGCGAGAGGATACTTGGTTAGTTCGCCACATAGCTACGCACCGTCACGACTGGGGTCGCGCCTTTTTCTGTGGCGACACTGACATCAAAGGCTTTGAGCAGATTGTCGGCGGTTTTGACAGGACTCAGCTTCCAGTACCAAGTCCGTCCGGCCATCTGCTCACTGCCCTCACGCGCCGCTAAAGATTGCGGATTGAGCATCACTTGCGCCATTTGGTTATCCACGACCATGGCCGCAAACATCTTCTCTTCAAGATAATTGACCGTATTGATGTGTTGACTGACCGAGCGGATCACACTGATCGCCGCGGTAGCAAAAATTGCCAGCGCGACCAGCACTTCAAGCAAAGTAAAACCGCGTTTACTCTTCATCACTTTCTCCCGGAGCCAGTAGACGCAGAGTCCCATTTTCTTGCGCGGTCACTCGCCACTGCTCATCGGGCTCCTGCCCTTTAGGGAAAATGCTCAGCGTAAATGGGGTCACTTCGCCACTCGAAAGCACAAACAGTTGCGGAGCCGGTTCCTGTTTTTGCTCTTTTTTCTCATCGGCAAACATCTCTTCATCAAACAGAGAACCGGGATTAAACAGACGATCGTCTTTTTGCCAAGCGCCACCACCGAGTTCAAAGTCGAGCTGTAACCCTTCTTTAAGGGTGGTTTGGTTGGTCATCTTGTCGTTTTGCCACTTTTGCCAGCCTTTGTCGGCGGTGAGTTGCAAAAAAGTGAGACGGCGCGTATCGACATCGATCCGCACGCCAAAATCTTGCCCGCTGAGAATCGCTTCCTCATTGAGCAGCAACAGACGCTGATAAAAACTCTGCGCACTGATTTTGGCTTCATCTTTGACGGAAACCGGAAAGGTGGCGATGACCGCCACCGCACTGACCGAAACCAGCACCAGCACCAGCAAAATTTCCAACAAAGTAAAACCGCGTGTCGCTGTCATAAGGTTTCGTCTGTTACCGCTAATTAGCCAAACTTATTGAAAATCTTGGATATTCCAGTTACCGATATCGGCACCGGTACCTTCGCCACCTTCTTGACCGTCCGCACCTAAGGTGAACACATCAATCGTGCCTTTATCGCCAGGGCTCAAGTATTGGTAGTCGTTACCCCAAGGATCTTTAGGCAGACGCTTGATGTAACCGCCTTCGCGATAGTTACGCGGCTCTGGATTGGTTGGCTTAGTCACTAAGGCTTCCAAACCTTGATCAGTCGTCGGGTAAACGCTGTTGTCGAGCTTGTACATATCCAACGCATTTTCCAGCGCAACGATATCGGTCACCGCTTTCTGTTGATCCGCTTTCTCTTTGTTACCTAAGAGGTTGGGGACAACAAAGCTGGCCAGAATGCCTAAAATCACCACAACCACCATTACTTCGAGCAGGGTAAAGCCCGTTTGTTTACGCATTTTTTTCATAGTTACTCCACACTATGTCGTTTTCGCCGCGCGTGACGACTTAACGACTCATTAAGTTATTCATTTCCAAAATCGGCATCAGGGTCGCCATCACAATAAACAGCACCATCCCCGCCATCAAGGCAATCAAGGCCGGGGTAAAAATACCAAGCGCGATGTTGACTGTTGATTCAAAACTGTTGTCTTGGTTATCCGCAGCACGCGTCAACATGCCTTCTAGCTCACCACTTTGCTCGCCACTGGCAATCATGTGCAACATCATGGGAGGAAAGAGCTTGGTCTGCTCTAGCGCTTTGCGCAGGCTAGAGCCTTCGCGTACGTTTTCGGCCGCAGCCAACACTTGCTGTTTCACAAACTGATTGGTCATCACATCCACCGCAACGCGCATACCATCCAGAATCGGGATTGCACTAGAGGTACAGATCGACAGCGTACGCGCAAAGCGCGCAGTATTCAGACCGCGTGCAATCTTGCCAATCACAGGCAAGGAAATCACTCGGCGATCCCAACGCAAACGAATATCTGGCTTGGTCAGCAACCAGCGCACCAGATAAATCAGCATCAAGAGACCGACCAGCAGCGAAATCCCCCAATGTTGCAGGAAATCGCTGGCATCAAGCAAAAACTGAGTCGATGCTGGCAATGCTTGCCCCATTTGCACAAACTGACCCACGATTTTCGGTACTACCGCTGCCAACAAAAACGCCACGATACCGACTGCAAATACCACCAGCACCACAGGGTAAATCATGGCCTGTTGCAGTTTAGAGCGCATTTTCTGGCGGTTTTCGGCGTAATCCGCTAAACGTTCCAGAACGGAATCGAGGTGGCCAGACTTTTCGCCCGCCGCAACCATAGAGCGAAACAGCTCATCAAACACGTGCGGATAATCGCCAAGACTATCAGAGAGGGTATAACCTTCGGTCACTTTAGCGCGCACCGCCACCAACATGGTGCGAATCCGCGTTTTTTCCGACTGCTCGGCAACCGCGCGTAAACACTCTTCTAGTGGCATACCGGATTGAACTAAAGTCGCCAATTGGCGAGTGATCAGCGCCAGATCCGGCGTACTGATCCCACGCTTAAAGGCAAAACCTTGGCTGCGACTGCGCGCGGCTTTGACTTGAGTCTCCACCACTTCCATCGGTACTAGGCCTTGTTCTTTCAGACGCTGACGTACCTGACGTGCATTATCGCCCTCAATCACGCCTTTTTTATGGCGTCCCTTGGCATCCAGCGCTTTGTATTCAAACGCGGCCATTAGGACTCCTTAGTCACCCGCATCACTTCTTCTAGCGAAGTAATGCCTTGGCGCACCTTATCTAGACCATCATCACGAATGCTCGGCGTGGTCGCGCGAATGTGTTTCTCCATCGCCTGTTCGCCCGCCTCGCTATGGATCAGCTCCTGCAACGCATCATCCACCAGCAGCAGCTCGTGGATACCGGTTCGGCCACGGTAACCTTTGTGGTTACATTTAGGGCAGCCCGTGGCGCGATAAAGGATCAGCGGTTCTTTTTTCTTGCTATCAAACAGTTTGCGCTGCTCTTTGTCCGCCTCGTAAGGCTCTTTGCAATCTGGGCATAAGGTGCGCACCAAGCGCTGAGCCAGAACACCGAGCAGTGAAGAGGAGATCAAAAAAGGCTCGATGCCCATATCGCGCAGCCGAGTCACCGCCCCAACGGCCGTGTTGGTGTGCAGAGTCGACATCACTAAGTGACCGGTCAGCGAGGCTTGCACTGCAATTTGCGCCGTTTCCAAATCACGAATTTCCCCCACCATCACCACATCGGGGTCTTGACGCAAAATAGCGCGTAGCCCCCGCGCGAAGGTCATGTCTACCCTCGGGTTGACTTGGGTCTGACCGATACCATCAATATCAAATTCGATCGGATCTTCTACGGTTAAAATGTTGCGCTCGCTGCTGTTGAGCTCTTGCAAACCCGCGTACAAGGTGGTCGATTTACCCGAACCGGTTGGGCCAGTCACCAGAATGATCCCATGCGGCCGCTTAATCAAACGGCGGAAGTTATCATGGTTATGCGCCGTCATACCCAAACTGTGCAGATCAAGGCGCGTCGCGTTTTTATCCAGCAAACGCATTACCACTCGCTCACCATGTGATGAAGGCATGGTTGAAACCCGCACATCGACCGCGCGGCCACCGATACGCAGCGAAATACGGCCATCTTGTGGCACTCGTTTTTCGGCAATGTCGAGCTTGGCCATCACTTTGACCCGTGAAACGAGCAGCGATGAGAGTTTACGGCTGGGTGCCAGTACTTCGCGCAGCACGCCATCGACTCGAAAACGGATCGACAGTGTTTTTTCAAAAGTTTCAATGTGAATATCTGACGCGCCTTCTTTGATCGCTTCGCCCAACATGGCGTTGATCAGTTTGATGATCGGCGCATCATCTTCACTTTCTAGCAAATCTTCGTTTTGAGGCAGCTCTTCCGCCAGTGAGAAGAAGTCATCACTGTCGGCACCAATGTCTTCCATCAATTGACGCGCTTCTGAAGAATCACGCTGATAGACTTGGGTTAGCTTGCTTTCAAACTCCGCTTGAGAGAGCTCAATCAGTTGGAAAGCGTGCTTGACCACCCGCTTGGTTTCGACGAGCGCCTCCATCGACAACGGCGCTAAGTAATAAATGCTGGCTTGGGAGAAATCCTCATTCCAATCCAGCACCAACTTAAAGCGATTGGCGAAGCTAAAGGGCAGACGACGAATCGACTGTCGCTCAGCTGGAGAGATCACCATTTCGGTCATTGCTTGGCTTCCATCTGCTCAATAAAGGCTTGAATTTCAGGTGAATGGCGGCGGTCATCGCCAAATTTCGGCAACACAGGCACGCTAGCATCATCCAGCAGACGTAAACCTTTTTCGGCGCGGAACAGTTGCTCGGCGCGGATGTAGTTGTATTTACGTTGGGTGATGCCATCGGCCGTCATGCCATCACGAATAATGGTCGGCTTGATAAACACCATCAGGTTTTTCTTTTCCACTTGCGAGCTGGTTGAGCGGAACAGTTGACCCAGCAGAGGAATATCCCCCAAGAGCGGGACTTTGGACTCACTCTCGAGAGCTCGCTCATCAATCAAACCGCCGAGCACCAACATCTGCCCATCTTGCACCATCACAGAAGTGTTGAGCTGACGCTTCGCAAAACGCACGTCTACCGCTCCATTGGCGCCCAACACGTTTGAGACTTCTTGCTCAATCTTGAGCTGGACTGAGTTGCCTTCGTTGATCTGCGGCACCACTTTAAGCTTGATACCGACTTCTTTACGATCCACGGTTTGGAATGGGTTGTCGTTATTGGAACCAGCAGAAGAACCCGTGATAACCGGCACTTCTTCACCCACGATAAAGGAGGCTTCACCGTTATCCATCACCGTAATGCTGGGTGATGACAAAATATTCGAGCTGGAATCATTAGAGACCGCGTTGATTAAAGCCGTCCAGTCGCCCATCGCGATACTAACTGCAGCACCTTGCAAACCAGACAGGGCTGATGCCAACTTGGAGTAATCGCCTTTGGTTGTGGTCTCTTCGTAGTATTTGATCTCACCCGTTTCACTATTACGGATCGGTTTTTTCTCCGTGGTGTCTTTGGCTTCTTCAAGGCCGATCATCACATTGCCAATCGACGCACCAGTGTTGCCATATTGGATGACTGAACCACTTTCCAGCGAGCCCCACTGCACACCAAGGTTGATCCCATCACCCTCTGCCATTTCGACAATCAGCGCTTCAATCAATACTTGCGCGCGGCGAATATCTAGCTGTCCAATCACTTCCAGCATCGCATTCATAATGTCTTGCGGCGCAGTAAGCACTAACGAGTTGGTGTCAGCGTGCGCGGCAATCATCACTTCATTACGTTTTGAAGTGGTCGGCTGTCCGGTGCCTTTTTCCGCTTGCAGGTTCTCAGACACCCCTTTCAGTACTTCGACCAGATCTTCAGCTTTAGCGTATTTCAAATACACCACGCGGTTATTGCCTTTGGCCGCCATCTCGACATCCAACTGCTTGATCAGACGCTTGAGGCGCTCGCGCACTTTCGGATCACCAGAAATCAAAATCGAGTTGGTACGCTCGTCTGCCACAAACTTGGGCTTTAAGAATTCAGGGGTGTTTTGCGCGTCTGTCGTTTTGTTGAGCGCTTCAACAATCCGCACCATTTCAGCAGCCGATGCATTATTAAGCTCAACCACTTCAATCTCTTTGTCACCGGCTTGGTCAACGCGACGAATAATTTCCGCTAAACGGTTCACTACCGCAGCTCGCCCCGTGATCAAAATGATGTTCGCCGGATCGTAGTGCACTACGTTCCCCGCCCCTGCGTTATCAATCAGTTGGCGCAGCAAAGGGGACAACTCGCGTACGGAAACGTTTTTCACCGCGACCACTTGGGTAATGACTTCATCGCCATTGGCGCGCTCTTCACCACTCAACACCGGAATGGCAGAGGTCTTTGCATCTTTCGATTTGATGACTTTCAGTACGCCATTATCCATTTCAACGACAGCGAAACCGTACACTTCGAGCACACTGAGGAAGAAACTGTAATATTGCTCTTCGTTTAAGGTATCAAAACTGCGCACATCGACTTTGCCACGTACCGAAGGGTCGACAATGATGGTTTTCTCAAGATTGCGTCCCACAATATTGATAAATTCTTGAATGTCGGTGCCTTTAAAGCTGGCGCTAAACTCGTTTGCCATCGCTAGAGGGGTAGACAGCAAACTGCCCGCCAACAGCCATGAACTTTTTTTCAGCCAATATTTCACTGGGAACTCCCTTGCCTCACTAAGGCGTCGTTACTCGCCTTAGCGTTAAAATTGAATATATACATCATGTTGTTGACCATCACGCTCAACGGTCAGACTCATTTCAGTCATCTCATTCATCGACTGAAATAGCGTGTTCATTACATTAGGATCGGTCAGATCTAGGCCATTCAGTGCCACGGCCATATCGCCATCTTGTAAACCTATTGATTCAAACAGTGCCGGATCTTTCCCAGGACTGACGCGATAGCCGAGTACTTTGTCATCGCGTTTTACCTGAGATAGGCGCACATATTGAAAAATTTCCTGCGGATTTCGTGCGATTGCTTCACGAATTGCATCCACTTTATCCTCAAACTGCGGCACAGCATTAGGTTGATTGGGTCGTGGACGCGGCGGGTTGGATACCGAAGCCGTCGCAGGCGCGGTGTAGTCTAACCCTTCAAGCATCAAGGTTTCATCACGCCCGGAGTTGCTGATGATGACCCGATCCGGCATCACGGCTTTTAGCTTGGCCTGAGTCCCTTCAATCACTTCATTAATGCCATACGTCGCTTGCACACCACGATTGGCGATAACAGCCAAACTTTTTTGCGCATCATTACTCGCCACCACACCAGACAGCACAAGGCTCAAGCGCGTTTTCGGAGCATCCACCACCACAGGTTGCTCCACAACCGGAGCTTCTTTCGGCTCAGTAAACACACCAAACAGCTCACCTTTTTGCAATACGCTGATATCGAGTGGCTGACGTTCGGCCTTAAGCCCTGATAACGTGGGGCTCCAAGTCGGCACTGGTGTTTGTTCAGCCGAGACGACCCACACCATCTTGCCCAGCGTCCACGCCGAAGCAACTAATAACAGTAGCGTTAATCCTTCGCTGATCGGCTTTTGCCACCGCAGCGTATTCTGGCTCAATAAACGCGGCCACGCTGCCAACGGAGGAAGTTGTTTAAATTCCATAAATTTCCACGTTATTCCTTTCTGTACTTTTTACGCTTCAAGTTGCGCAAATCTGTTTGTACAGATGTTTTTCAATACTTTATGCAGGCATCGCAATATAACACAAGCATAGTGGAGCGAAGTGTCTCAAACGTTAAATTGTCGACTTGCTTGAAAAACAGCCCTGCAAACACCATTGTTAAGCATGAATAATAGTCAAATGTAATAAGCTTAGAGAGGCAATGTGGCAATGAGTTCCAGCGCAGAAGAGGTGAGACTGGATAAATGGCTGTGGGCAGCCAGATTTTACAAAACACGCTCGCTCGCGCGAAATATGGTCGAAGGGGGCAAAGTCCACTATAATGGCCAGCGCGCCAAACCGAGCAAATCGGTTGAAATTGGAGCACAAATCACATTGCGTCAAGGTCATGATGAGAAAACGGTCATTATCGAAAAGATCTCAGACCAACGCCGTGGGGCACCTGAAGCACAACAGCTCTATCGCGAAACGGCCGAAAGCATCACCAAACGTGAACGCAATGCCATGATGCGCCAACTCAACCCGAGTCCGGATCGACGTCCTGACAAGAAACAGCGCCGAGATCTACTCAAATTCATCCATCAGTAAATAGCCGGATTATTCCTTATGACGACACAATCAATGGCGAACAACATGCTACATCGCTATCTATTTAAAGACCTTTCTGTACGTGGTGAGTTGGTTCAACTGGACGACACTTACCAACAGATGATTTCCAGTCAGGAATACCCTGCCGCCGTACAACACCTCATCGGTGAACTACTGGTCGCCACCTCACTGCTCACAGCGACGCTGAAGTTTGAAGGCTCAATCACCCTGCAACTGCAAGGTAATGGACCAGTCTCTCTCGTGGTCATCAACGGCGATAACAACCAACAAGTGCGTGGCGTGGCTCGCTGGAAAGGCGATATTGCGGATGATGCAAGCCTACATGACATGCTTGGCAAAGGTCATCTGGTCATCACCATTGAACCTAAGCAAGGCGAGCGCTATCAAGGTGTGGTCGGTTTGGAAGGCGACACCTTAGCACAAGTGCTGGAAGGTTACTTTGAACGTTCGGAGCAGCTTAAGACCCGTTTATGGATCCGTGTTGGCAAACACGATGGGAAAGCTTGTGCCGCAGGCATGCTGCTGCAAATCGTACCCGATGGTAAAGGTTCAGCTGAAGATTTCGAGCATCTAGAACAATTAACTAACACCATCAAGGATGAAGAGCTTTTTGCGCTGCCAGCAGAAGAGTTGCTGTATCGTCTTTACAACCAAGAGACAGTGCAACTGTTCACACCACAACAGATCAGCTTCCGTTGTGGCTGCTCACGTGAACGCAGTGCTGCCGCGATTGTGACCGTCGCACGTGAAGAGATTAACGATATTCTTGCTCAAGATGGTGCCGTCGCTCTGCATTGTGATTATTGCGGTACGACCTACTCGTTTGACTCAGCGCAAGTCGCTGAATTGTATGCTCCCTCATCGGCGAACGGTTCAACCTTGCATTAATTCGCTACGTTTAACAAGCACGTAAAAACCGCCCAAAAGCCAGCTTATCGCTGGCTTTTTCATGCTAAAAAATCAATAAAATCAAAGAACCTAACAACAGTACGCCGTACTTAATTTCTGTAAAGTATTAATCTTGTGCTACTGGCGCAAAGGTTTGCGCACGCGATAAAATATCGATGCCAATATATGTGACGAGTTACCTAAAACCACAGAAACTTGGTGGGCAATATTTGAGCTGCCTCCCTGTTTTATCTCTGGTCCGTTGCTAGCATGGTCTATAGATAACAATTACATAAATTCTTACAAAATCCCTACAAAATCCTACAAGGAGCACCTATGACCGTTATGGAACATACTAAGGCTGCACAAATCGACCTAGCCCAATATGGGATCACCGGCGTAACTGAACTGGTTCGTAACCCGAGCTATGAAATGTTATTTGCCGAAGAAACCCGTTCAGATCTCGAAGGTTATGAACGTGGTGTGGTGACTGAATTGGGTGCTGTTGCGGTTGATACTGGCATCTTCACTGGCCGCTCACCAAAAGATAAGTTTATCGTTAAAGATGATACCACTCGCGATACGCTGTGGTGGACGTCAGACAAAGCGAAAAACGACAACAAACCGATCAATCAAGAAGTGTGGAATGACCTGAAAGCCTTGGTGACCAAGCAGCTTTCTGGTAAACGCGTATTTGTGCTCGATGGCTACTGTGGTGCCAACGCCGATACTCGCTTAAGTGTTCGCTTCATCACCGAAGTAGCATGGCAAGCACACTTTGTGAAAAACATGTTCATTCGTCCAAGCGAAGAAGAGCTGGCACACTTTAAACCAGACTTTGTCGTAATGAACGGCGCAAAATGTACCAATGCGAAGTGGAAAGAGCACGGTCTGAACTCAGAAAACTTCACTGTGTTTAACCTGACCGAGCGCATGCAGCTCATCGGCGGTACTTGGTACGGCGGTGAGATGAAAAAAGGTATGTTCGCGATGATGAACTACTTCCTGCCGCTACAAGGCATTGCCTCTATGCACTGCTCTGCCAACATGGGTAAAGCGGGCGATGTCGCCATCTTCTTCGGTCTTTCTGGTACGGGTAAAACCACCCTATCCACCGATCCAAAACGTGCGTTAATTGGTGACGATGAGCACGGCTGGGATGATGATGGCGTGTTCAACTTTGAAGGCGGCTGCTACGCGAAAACCATCAAGCTGTCTAAAGAAGCAGAGCCGGATATCTATAACGCGATCCGCCGTGATGCTCTACTGGAAAACGTCACGGTTCGTAGTGATGGTTCGATTGATTTTGATGATGGTTCAAAAACCGAGAACACCCGTGTTTCTTACCCTATTTATCACATCGACAACATCGTAAAACCAGTTTCCAAAGGCGGTCATGCGACTAAGGTGATCTTCCTGTCTGCCGATGCGTTTGGCGTATTGCCTCCAGTTTCAAAACTGACGCCTGAGCAAACCAAGTACCACTTCTTGTCTGGCTTTACGGCTAAACTGGCGGGTACTGAGCGTGGCATTACTGAACCTACCCCAACCTTCTCCGCCTGTTTTGGCGCAGCGTTCCTCACTCTGCACCCAACTCAGTATGCAGAAGTGCTGGTAAAACGTATGGAAGCTGCGGGCGCCGAAGCCTATCTGGTTAACACAGGTTGGAACGGCAGCGGTAAGCGCATCTCAATTAAAGATACGCGCGCCATCATAGATGCGATTTTGGATGGTTCGATCGAAAAAGCGGAAACCAAACAGATCCCAATCTTTAATCTGCAAGTGCCCACCGCACTGCACGATGTGGACCCTATGATTCTCGACCCACGTGATACTTATGTTGATCCACTGCAGTGGGAAAGCAAAGCCAAAGACTTGGCAACGCGCTTCATCAACAACTTCGACAAGTACACAGATAACGCCGAAGGTAAAGCACTGGTCGCCGCGGGTCCAAAGCTCGACTAAAGGCAAATTGACCGAAAAGTGATAACTGAGTAGCAAGCCCCTCTTTCGAGGGGCTTTTTTTGTTGCTGTCTCTCATGCTTTACTCCAAGCTGAGGATGAGAATACGGTACAATTTAGCAACTCAGGCTGCCAGCCACTCCGTATCTTCTGTGCTGGCAAAATTTTGATGATGGCAACGCAGGGACTATGAGAAAAATACTGGCGATTGGTGTCGCAGGCATCGCACTACTACTGATTTTAGTCTTAGCGGGATTTGGCATTATGCATACTCGCTACTTCACGCCCTCCGCACAATGGATTGTGCAGCAGTTGTGGCCGGAAACGCTGCGCTTTGCCAAAATCGAATACCTTTATCCATTTAAACTGCGCTTGAGCGGGGTGCAAATCGCCAGCGACCCCACCATTGAATTACAGCAAATGGATTTGTGGCTGAATCCTTATGGCTTGCTTGAACAACAACTCGAAATCGATAGCGTATTAATTGATGGCGCCAACCTCGCCCACGGTTTACCCAATTTCACCTTGCCGGAATCTGTCCATCTCAACCAACTGGCGCTGCACAATATTGACTGGGCTGACCAAGGGATTATCGCGCGTGGCGTCAGCTTACAGATCAAGCAGCCAGTTTGGGACTCGCCACAACAGCCGTTACCGTACGGAAAAATTCAGCTCGCGGCCGACCAAATCACTATCGATGGTGAAGCATTTAACCAAGTGCTGGTTGATGCCAATTACCAAGCCCAAGACAGTACCGTGTACGGGTTTTCGTTCAACTGGCGCAATAGCCCCATTTCAGGACAAGCGGAACAGTATCCACAAGGCTGGTCGCTGATCAATGTGACTCTCAGTCGTCTTAACCTCAATCTCGATGAGTGGCGTCACCACTCGTTGTGGCAAACAATTGCGCCCAGTATTTATCACATCAACAGTTTAGATCTGCTCAATAGCCAACTCACTCTCAACGGTGTGGTGTGGGAGAACCTCAATCTCTCTATGGAAGACTACGATTTGCGGCACAATCTCTGGCAACAGCAGCAAGCTTACCTCTCCTTGAATGCGGATTCAGCGCAGTGGCTTGCTACGCAATGGGTCGAACCGAGTGCTGAACTGACCCTTACCCCGCAAGGCATAGAGCTTGATGGGCATAGCCAAGTTTGGCAAGGCGATGTACAGGTCAAAGGCCATATCACGGAAACGAGCCTCAACCTTGCCCAATTAACCATCACTGGGGTGAAATGGATTGCTGAACAGCCGCAAGATCTCTTACCTTTCTCCCAACCGCTCCCCGCTTGGCAAAACTTGCAAATTGAGCATTTGGATATCAATAACCTACAGATGATTCAAACCGTTAATCGGCCATTTTGGCAAGCCTCGGGGCTGAATGCCGATGGAAAAAATCTGCAATGGGTGAAAGAGAGTCAATGGGGCTTTTGGCAAGGCCAACTCTCAGTGACCGCCAACAGCGCCAGCTATGCAGGCGTTCTGAGTACACAAGGTGTGCTCAATATGCGCAGTGAGCAAGGCGTATGGCAGCTTACCCGCGCCTTTCTGCCGCTTGAGCGAGGCTATGTTGAAGCACATGCAAAATGGGACTTAACCTCGCTCAGCGCCCCGTGGCAACTCTCTCTTGATGCCGACTCTCTGCCGATAGGTCCGCTACAATCTTGGTTCAAGCTGCCGTTTGGTTTGGAAGCGCTGGCCGACATTAGCTTGACCGCGCAAGGCATAGCGGGAGATCGCACCATGCTGGCGCATTCGCTTGATGGCCAACTACAACTGAATCTGCGTCAAGGCTTACTCTCACTGCGCAGTGATAACACGCTGATCATCCAGCCTTTCGAGCTAGACGATCTCGCGGTAAGCGCTGACAGAGGACGCATAACCATCACACCAACGCCGCTTAGAGGGCCAAATTTAAACGCTCAGTTAGGGGGAAGTACCGACCTATTAGAGCCAGAGCAAGGCCAATGGCAATTGACGATCCAACAAGCGTGGGCCGATCAGTGTTTAGGGTTAAGCTGGGATTTCCAACAAGCGGAATTAGTCAGTCAAGATTGTCGCAGCGCGCCATAATGCGCTGCGAACTTGCACTGTAAGCGATGAACTCGGTGAAGCTATGACGATTTTTGCGCCACCAACGCTTTGTAGTTCGGGATCAGCATATAGGTCCCGATAAACTCAATCGCTTCAACCTCTCCGCTGGAGATGATAACCCGTACGACAATACGTGCTTTGCGCCCTGACTCTAAGCGATCTAAATCGCCACTGATCCCATCAAGCGACGTCGATGCCACCGGATTTTGCACTACAGGGTGGCGATAACGAATATGACTATCCACCAACACAATATCCCCCTGCAGATCGCGCTCGCGCATTAATAGCCACGCCATTCCCCAACCAGTCAAGGTTGCGAGAGTAAACGCTGAGCCAGCAAATAAAGTGTTATGTGGGTTGAGATTCGGATTAAGCTGCGCGCAGCACTGGAATTGGTAGCCCGTGTATTGCTGGATCTTGATCCCCATCTTATCGCTGATCGGAATATGCTTGCCCCAGCGATCTTGCAGTTCCGTACACCACTCCGGCTTACGCAGCACATTGGCCATCGGGTCGAGGGTTTTCACCATTTGTTGATGGCGCACCGGGCCACGTTCATCGGTTAATTCCCCCCGACGCTCAAAACCATTTTTAGCATAAAACGGAATCGCATCTTCACGGGCATTACACACTAAACGCTTGGCGCCTTCTTGGCGCGCTAAGGACTCCAAAGCGACCAAAATCAAAGACCCCATACCTTTAGAGCGGCGATTGGCTTTCACCGCCATATAGCGAATCTGTCCTTCACAATCGGGGGTAATGTAGAGACGACCAATCGCCATCGGATAGCCACGGCTGTCGACAATCATCCGGTGGTGACTCATCGAATCGTATTCATCACGCTCAGAACCGATCGGCATCCGCCACGGCTCGCGCAACATTTGCCAACGAAAATGGAAGTACTTATTGAGCTGATTATCCGTGGTCGGCGTAATAAGTTTGAACATACTCAATCCCTGAACAGGTGCCTTGCCTTACGCAAGACACGCTTGGTTATTCATTTGGTAACACGAGGCAAATTAAGCCTGTAGCCAAAACGTCACTGGCCCATCATTGATCAGTGACACTTTCATATCCGCCGCAAAACGGCCGCGCTCGGTTGGCAAAATCTGGGCACACAGGTCAGAGAAATAATCATATAACCGCTCAGCCTCTTGTGGGGCAGCGCCGCGCGAAAATCCAGCACGAGTCCCTTTTTTGGTGTCAGCTGGCAGCGTAAATTGCGACACCACTAACACACTGCCACCCACATCTTTCACGCTCAGATTCATCTTACCTTCGCTATCTTCAAACACTCGATAGCTGGTCACTCGCTCAACCAATCGCTTGGCTTTCGCTTCATCATCTTCACGTTCGACACCGAGTAGCACTAAAAGTCCCTTATCAATTGCGCCGACCACTTCACCATCAACCCGTACTGCGGCTTCACTTACTCGTTGGATCAGTGCTATCACTCTGTTTTTCCTCTACTTCATTCTTTGGTAATGGCGCAAAGTGTAGCATGTCTTGTGAGCCACTCCAGTGTTCACGCTCGCCCAAAGCAGCCGTCACCTCAGCACCCACCAACACAATTAACCAACATAAATACACCCAAACAAAGAGGATGGGAATCGCAGCAAGAGCGCCGTATATCAACTGATAAGAAGGAAACTGAGTAATATAAGCGGCAAAGCCTTTTTTGCTTAGCTCAAACAAGATAGCGGCAATCAAAGCCCCCAGCATTGCATGCTGCCAGTGGACTTTTTTATTCGGCACCAGCAGATATAGACCGACGAAGGCACAGTAAGAGAGCACAAACGGCAACCAGCGTAAAAACAGGTTATACACTCCTGAAAGCGCTTCGTTATCTAAAATCTTGAGCGAAGTGATATACGAAGTCGCGGCAATACTGGCTCCAACTAAAATTGGTCCCAGCGTCAGAATCATCCAGTACATGGAAAACGAAAACACCGCGCGACGCTTCTGCTGAACCCGCCAAATATAGTTCAAATTTTTATCGATATTGGAAATCAGCATGATGGCGGCAACAAACAAAAACGCGCCGCCTACGGCAGTCATCTTGCCCGTATTGGCAACAAACTCGATTAACGCGGTTTTGACCACTTCGCCCGCCGCAGGCACAAAATGGGTGATCACAAAATCTTGGATTACTTCTCCAGCGTTCGCAAAAAGAGCAAAGGAAGAGAGGATCGACAGCAAGACCGTCAACATGGGTACCATAGACAGTAAGGTGATATAAGCCAGATAGCCGGCGTTCACATTGACTCGGTCATGGTTCATCCGTGCCAGTAAGTAACGAAAAAAGTTCAGCCCCAATCGAGCCTGCTGCTTAATAAAAGAGTGAGTCAATTTCATAGCTCATCCTTGTCAGTGGGTTGCGGTTATCCTGCCACGGATAAGGCGGTTAACACAAATGCTACACGTTGCTCAATCGATGCCATTGGCACATCAATACACTGATAACCTAGCCCTGAGTAAGTCTTCACTAACCCGTGATGAATGTGCATGGCTTCTTCGAGTGAGTATGGTCGTACTTCATCTTGTTGATAAGTGATTGCGCTGGGTTGGCACATCAACACTTGTGGATGATAGCCCGAGCTCTCTGACCAATATTTGGCAGGCACCGCCAACTCTGCGCCCAATAAGTACGCACAAATATCGGGAATCGCGCGATCCAAAAACGCCATCGACGCACTTTGCGCAGACTGTTTTTGCACCAACATGGCGTCATAGCAGAGTTCGGCAAAGGCGGGCAAATCATGCCAAGGCAAAATGCCATCCTGTTTTAAGCTTTCTTGCTCAATCAATTGGCGAGGTATTTCTGGATAGGTGGCATAGCCACGCTCTGCCAGCGCATTCAACAAAGTGGTTTTTCCAGCACCCGGGCCACCAGAAATAATCACAATCGACATTCGATTCCTTTCCTCCAGAGTCAATTCTCTCGCAGTAAAAATAAAGCCCTTAACTGGCGACAGCTAAGGGCTTAGATGACTTATCTTACCAAACGAAAGTCAGTGATTACTTCGCATCACGAGAAGCACGCTTACGATCGTTTTCGGTCAGGAAGCGTTTACGGATACGAATGCTCACTGGCGTTACTTCTACCAGTTCGTCGTCATCGATGAATTCCAGAGCTTGCTCAAGAGACATAATGATTGGCGGCGTTAGAACCTGCGCATCATCAGTACCCGAAGCACGAACGTTGGTCAGTTGCTTACCTTTCAGTGGGTTTACTGTCAGGTCGTTATCACGGCTGTGAATGCCGATCACCATACCTTCGTAAACTTCAACACCGTGACCAATGAACATACGACCACGCTCTTGCAGGTTGAACAGCGCGTTCGTTAGCGCTTTACCCGTACCGTTAGAAACCAGAACACCGTTCACACGCTGACCGATTACGCCGCCTTTGTGTGGACCGTAGTGGTCAAATGAATGGTACAGCAGACCTGAGCCTGACGTCAGTGTCATGAATTCAGTTTGGAATCCGATCAAACCACGAGAAGGCATCACAAAATCCATACGGATACGGCCTTTGCCATCTGGAGACATGTCTTTCAGCTCGCCTTTACGCATGCCGATTTTCTCCATGATGCCGCCTTGGTGCTCTTCTTGCACGTCGATGGTGACCGTTTCAAACGGTTCCATCAGTTGGCCGTCTTCGTGCTTCAGAATAACTTCTGGACGAGATACTGCCAGCTCAAAGCCTTCACGACGCATGTTTTCGATCAGGATCGATAGGTGAAGTTCACCACGGCCTGAAACGCGGAATTTGTCTGGATCTTCCGTTTGTTCAACACGCAGTGCTACGTTGTGTACCAGCTCTTTTTCCAGACGCTCAAGGATGTTACGTGAAGTCACGAACTTACCTTCTTTACCCGCGAATGGAGAGGTGTTCACTTGGAAGGTCATGGTTACGGTTGGCTCATCAACGCTCAGTGGTGGCAGCGCTTCTAGAGCATTCACATCACAGATAGTGTCAGAGATTTTCAGCTCACCCAGACCAGTTACCGCAACGATATCACCAGCGGTGGCTTGGTCAGTTTCAGAACGTTGCAGGCCAAGGTAGCCCAGAACCGTACCGATCTTGCCGTTACGCTTCTTACCATCCGCACCGATAACGGTCACTTGTTGGTTTGGTTTTACTTTACCGCGTTTGATACGGCCAACACCGATAACACCTACGTAAGAGCTGTAATCGAGCTGAGAAATTTGCATTTGCAGTGGACCATCAAGGTCAACTTGTGGCGCCGCAACGTTATCCACGATCGCTTGGAACAACGGTTCCATGTTCTCGCCCGTTTCGCCTTCAACCAGAGTTGCCCAACCGTTCAGCGCTGAAGCATAGACCACTTGGAAGTCAAGCTGTTCGTCCGTCGCACCTAGGTTGTCGAATAGGTCAAACACCTGATCCATAACCCAATCAGGACGTGCGCCCGGACGGTCAATTTTGTTAATCACAACGATTGGCTTCAAACCGTGCGCAAACGCTTTTTGGGTTACGAAGCGAGTTTGTGGCATCGGGCCATCTACCGCGTCAACGATCAGCAGCACTGAGTCTACCATCGACATAATACGCTCAACTTCGCCACCGAAGTCCGCGTGTCCTGGGGTGTCTACGATGTTGATACGGTAATCATTCCAGTTGATGGCGGTGTTTTTCGCCAAAATGGTAATACCACGCTCTTTTTCAATGTCGTTCGAGTCCATGACTCGCTCTTCAACATCACCGCGAGACTCTAACGTGCCGGATTGCTGGAGCAGTTTGTCAACCAAGGTCGTCTTACCGTGGTCAACGTGCGCGATAATCGCGATGTTTCTTAATTTTTCAATTTGCGGAGTGGTCATCGGGGTTTGCTTCACTTTTCATTGAGGCTGGCTGCTTAAAGCAGTCGCCGAACATGGTTCAAAAACGGCCAATAATGTACCAGATTTTAGCGGAAAACCTAGAAATATGTGATCTGTCGCGCTGAAATCGTCGACTTTTTCTTCATTTCGCTCGCTATCTTTACTTATCTCTAATGTTTCCGGCTTAACAGCCATTGACATCCCCAGTGATTGAGCGCGAAATAGCAAACGTTTTGGTAAAACATGGTGCAGAGCAACTGCATACGCACCATGATAGTGCAACTGAGGATCTTTTTGGTGCACAAGCTCATCAAAAAGCAAACATTCCAGCACCAAAACCATGAATTATATTGGATTTATAAACATGGCACGCTTTTCGCTTTATTAATTTCAGCATCGGTTACCCATAGTACAACGCAGTAATCTTTGCCGACTTTATTTAAGACTCGAGCCCATACCGCTTATTAACACCGGAGGTTATCCAAGATGTCAGTAGAAAATGTTTTATCGCTGATCCAAGAAAACGAAGTTAAGTTTGTTGACCTACGCTTCACAGACACCAAGGGTAAAGAACAACATATCTCTATCCCTGCTCACCAAATTGATGCTGACTTCTTCGAAGACGGTAAAATGTTCGATGGTTCTTCTGTGGCTGGCTGGAAAGGTATCAACGAATCCGACATGGTGATGATGCCAGATCCATCTTCCGCTGTGCTCGACCCATTCACTGAAGATGCTACGCTGAACATTCGTTGTGACATCTTAGAACCTGCGACTATGCAAGGTTACGATCGTGACCCACGTTCTATCGCAAAACGTGCAGAAGAATATATGCGCTCTACGGGTATCGCAGACACAGTTCTTGTCGGTCCAGAGCCAGAATTCTTCCTGTTTGACGATGTGAAATTCGCCACCAACATGTCTGGTTCATTCTTCAAGATTGACGACGTAGAAGCGGCATGGAACACAGGTACTGAATACGAAGATGGTAACAAAGGTCACCGTCCAGGCGTAAAAGGTGGTTACTTCCCAGTTGCTCCTGTTGACTCATCACAAGACATCCGCTCAGCGATGTGTTTGATCATGGAAGAAATGGGTCTGGTTGTTGAAGCGCACCACCATGAAGTGGCGACTGCGGGTCAGAACGAAATCGCGACTCGCTTTAACACGCTCACCACGAAAGCAGACGAGATCCAAATCTACAAGTACGTTGTACACAACGTTGCGCACGCTTTTGGTAAAACAGCCACCTTTATGCCTAAGCCACTGGTTGGCGATAACGGCTCAGGTATGCACGTTCACCAATCTCTCGCGAAAGACGGCGTTAACCTGTTTGCGGGTGATAAGTACGGCGGCCTATCTGAAACAGCACTGTACTACATTGGTGGTATCATCAAGCACGCTCGCGCGCTGAATGCGATCACTAACCCATCCACCAACTCCTACAAGCGTCTGGTTCCTCACTATGAAGCACCAGTAATGCTGGCTTACTCTGCGCGTAACCGTTCGGCATCTATCCGTATCCCAGTGGTACCAAGCCCGAAAGCACGTCGTATTGAAGTTCGCTTCCCAGATCCAGCAGCTAACCCATACTTGGCGTTTGCAGCTATGCTGATGGCGGGTCTTGACGGTATCAAGAACAAGATCCACCCAGGAGAAGCGATGGACAAAGATCTGTATGACCTACCAGCAGAAGAAGCGGCAGAGATTCCAAAAGTAGCGGAATCACTGCAACAAGCTCTGCAGTATCTGGATGCAGACCGTGAGTTCCTCACTGCCGGTGGCGTGTTCTCAGATGACTTCATTGATTCTTACATCGCACTGAAGACCAAAGATGTTGAGCGCGTGAACGTTGCTGTTCATCCACTTGAGTTTGAACTGTACTACTCTGTGTAATTCTCAGTCTGTGTAAAAAATGACTTAGGTTACATCAATATTAAGGCTCGCCTCGCAGGCGGGCCTTTTGCATATTCAGTCCTTTGAGTATTCGTTTTAACATGCCGCTTACAACGTTAACCATGAGCATAAGCTCATGATCCATAAAGTGAATCATTAAGGTCATTGGGGTGATATATGTCATCGTCTCGTCTGCTATGGCTACTCATTAGTGTGCTTTGGGTACCTCAGCTCGCCGCACAAAACGTCTACACTTGGGTCGATGAAAAAGGGGTTCTGCACTTTAGTGACACGCCACAAAGTGACAAAGCAAAATCCATCCAGTTACCGGATTATGAAGCGCAAGCCCCTGCGCCAAGTTTCGACTCAACGGAGCCGGTCACAACAGAAACGGAGGATGAAACAGGGCGTAGCAATGTTACCGCCTCTGAAACAGAGCTAACCGATTCGACAGCATCTCCCGCACCTCAAACTCGGGAGCCGCTAAAAATCAGTTTAATCTCACCTAAGCATGACGATACGGTACGCAATAATAGCGGTAATCTCTTCATTCGCTCTGAGCTCAATCGAAAACTTTCAATCGGTGAGCAATTGCAATTGATGATGGATGGCCGCCCCTATGGTGCCCCCACCACCCAATCAGTTTGGGAATTAAAAAATGTCGATCGCGGCACTCACACCTTTACCATTCAAGCGATTGAAAGCGGCAAGATTATTGCATCTTCCTCGATTATCACGGTGCATTTGCATCGAGCTACAGTGAAATAACCGCAAGATGTGACTATTAGCTCGATTGCCTAAGGGATTGCTCTTTTGGTTTGCACTCCCTTGCGCCATACTTGTTGGGCGATGCACCAATTTTGTGCATCGCCCAACAAGCCTAAAGTTCATCGAGCGAGAATGAGTGTGAGTGCAGAATTAAGCCAAACCATCATTAATAATCAGGTCACATCAGTGCTCATTTTGGATGAGTCACTGATGATTCGCTACGCCAACCCTGCCGCTGAACAGCTGTTTTCACAAAGTGCTAAACGCTTGATGCATCAAAGCTTAAATCATTTAGTGCAACACTCCTCTCTCGATTTACAACTGCTCACGCAGCCACTCCAGAGCGGACAAAGCATTACTGACAGCGATGTCACCTTGGTGATCGATAGCAAACCCTTAATGCTCGAAGTCACCGTCAGCCCGATTTCGTGGCACAAAGAGCTGCTGTTACTGGCCGAAATGCGCACGATTGGTCAACAACGCCGGCTAACCCAAGAACTCAATCAACACGCTCAGCAACAAGCGGCTAAGTTATTGGTCAGAGGCTTGGCTCATGAAATCAAAAATCCTTTGGGTGGTTTAAGAGGTGCGGCCCAGCTTTTAGAGCGTATGCTTCCCGATCCTGCCCTGATGGAATATACCCAAATCATCATCGAACAGGCAGATCGCTTGCGAGGATTGGTTGATCGCTTACTCGGCCCGCAACGGCCGGGTGAGAAAAAATGGGAAAACCTTCACCTGATTTTGGAGAAGGTGCGTCAGTTGGTCGAGCTAGAAGCGGGCGCGAATTTGGTCTTTGAGCGCGATTATGACCCGAGTCTGCCGAATATTTTGATGGACACTGATCAAATCGAACAAGCCTTACTGAACATTGTCAGTAATGCGGCGCAAATTTTGGCTAACCAAACGCACGGCGTGATCACCTTACGCACCAGAACAGTGCATCAAGCCAATATCCATGGTCAACGTCATAAGCTCGTCGCCAGCATCGAGATTATCGATAACGGCCCCGGCATCCCTCCTGAGCTGCAAGATACGCTGTTTTATCCCATGGTGAGTGGCCGCGAAGGAGGCACAGGCTTGGGGTTATCCATTTCACAAAACCTGATCGATCAACATCAGGGAAAAATAGAGGTGCAAAGCTGGCCAGGACGCACCGTGTTTACCATTTATTTGCCAATTTTGAATTGCTGTTAAGGATTGTCTATGAGTAGAGGATACGTCTGGGTTGTCGATGATGATAGTTCCATTCGCTGGGTAATGGAGAAAACGCTCTCTTCAGCCCATATAAAATGCGAAACCTTCGCAGATGCGGAAAGCGTACTGCTGGCACTGGAGCGTGAAACCCCCGACGTTCTCGTCTCAGACATTCGCATGCCAGGGATGGATGGCATTGCTCTGCTCAATCAAGTGCACCAACGCACCCCTGAACTTCCGGTGATCATTATGACCGCGCATTCGGATCTGGATGCCGCCGTCAATGCCTACCAACAAGGTGCCTTTGAGTATCTTCCCAAGCCTTTTGATGTCGATGAAACCCTCACCTTAGTCGAACGCGCCATCGCTCATGGTCAAGAGCAGCGCAAGACATCTCATCGTCCCAGTGAAAAATATTCCGCCCCTGAAATCATTGGCGAAGCGCCGGCTATGCAAGAAGTGTTTCGCGCGATTGGTCGCTTATCACGCTCTTCGATTTCGGTATTGATCAACGGTGAATCGGGAACCGGTAAAGAATTGGTCGCTCATGCTCTGCATCGACACAGCCCTCGTGCCCAAAAGCCGTTTATTGCCCTCAACATGGCGGCAATTCCCAAAGATCTCATCGAATCTGAACTGTTTGGCCATGAAAAAGGCGCATTTACTGGTGCCAATACCGTGCGCCAAGGTCGCTTCGAACAAGCCAATGGCGGCACTTTATTTCTTGATGAAATTGGCGATATGCCGCTCGATATTCAAACTCGGTTATTGCGCGTGTTGGCGGATGGTCAGTTTTATCGCGTTGGCGGTCATGTCGCGATAAAAGTCGATGTGCGAATCGTCGCAGCCACTCACCAAAATCTTGAAAAACTGGTTCATCAAGGCAAATTTCGTGAAGACTTATTCCATCGTCTGAACGTTATTCGCATCCATATCCCGTCACTGCGTGAACGTCGACAAGATATTGAAAAGCTCACTAAGCACTTTTTAGCGCTGGCAGCCAAAGAGCTCGGAGTGGAGATGAAAACGCTCAACCCGCGCACCGTGGATATTCTGACCAAACTCGATTGGCCGGGTAACGTGCGCCAACTCGAAAACATGTGTCGCTGGCTCACGGTGATGGCAAGTGGAAGTGAAGTGCTGCCAAGTGATCTTCCTTCCGAATTATTATCAGAAAGGAAAGCCAGCCATTTTGATAATGATATAAGTTGGCAGAAACAGTTAGAAACATGGGCAAAATCTGCACTGGCCTCTGGTGAAACCGAGTTGCTTGCCTACGCACTCCCAGAATTTGAACGTATACTTTTAGAAGCGGCACTTCACCACACCAATGGACATAAACAAGAAGCCGCCAAAGTATTGGGCTGGGGACGGAATACGCTAACACGTAAACTCAAAGAGTTATATTAAGTGTCAGCTTAACGGCCTACCCAACTTTATTGCACAGGAAGTGAGATTAGAGAAGGGTATGCCTTTAAAACGCCAAATTCGCTTAAAAACCGCCATCATACTGCCGTTTGTCTTGACCTTTCTGTTCATGATTTTGGCAATGGCGGCGGTGCAAACCTATCGTTATGAGCAAACGGTAAAAGAGCTCAGCTCTAAGAAGTTATCTTATCTGACTGATAGCATCTCACAACGCTTGTCGGACTTTCTTAATCGCCCTTTTTTTGCCAATCAGATGATTGCCTACAACGTGGGCTTTCACCATCTTTATCAGCTCAATGACGTAAGTCGAATTGAAGACTTCATTCGTGCGGCAGCCAATCCCATAGGTAACAATATCCAGCAAATCGACGTGGTCGGTTTTGGTGGAGTGAATGGTGAATATGTAGGACTGCGTCGAGATGCACCAGAGCAATACAGCCTAATGCTCAAAGATGCACGCACTGACGATAAACTAGTTATTTATCAAACTGCGACAAAGAATGATCAATTGCGTACGGTGATTGATAACTACGATCCTCGCGTGCGGCCTTGGTTTGCCCCCGTCGCGCAGAAGCCATCGCCACAATGGTCTTCGGTTTATACCAATATGGATGAGAAGCAAGAGATCACTCTCTCCGCACTCAGCCCGGTTTTTCAGGATAAAACCTTTATTGGCGTCATGGTTTCTGATGTCAAACTCAATACGTTCAACCAGTTTCTCTCCGAACTCAAACAACGTATGAATGCTGACGTTTATGTGATGGACAAACAACACCGCCTGATTGCCCATTCCGGTGAGGGTAGCGTGGTTTCTTGGGGGACACCGTTAAGCCCGAAAGGTGAAAGGCTGTTCGCCAGCGAGAATCGTAACCCCATCATTCGTAGCAGCGCCGAACAACTTGATCTGCAAGGCCTAAATGTGGGTACTTTTACTACCTACGTCAATCAACAGCGCTATTTCAATCAAGCCTCAGCCTTTACCGATCAATATGGCCTCACTTGGTATATCAGTGTTTCCATCGCGGAAGGGGATCTCCTAGGCAGCTTACCTGAAAATCAAAAAACCAGTTGGGCGATAGGATTATTAGTGAGCTTAGTGGGTTTAGGGCTCGGCTTAATGGCATTAAACCGCGTCGCCAACCCAATCATTTCTACCGCCTCGGCAGCAAGACAACTTGCCAATGGTGACTGGACAGCCAGCATGCCTAAGCCCGGTAAAATCTATGAGACCAGTTTGCTTGTCCAAGCCTTTATTGAGATGACCAATAGCCTCAAAGCCTCATTCAAAGCGCTACGCTCACAGTTGGTCTACGATTCTCTGACCCAACTTCTTAGCCGAGAGGGGTTAGTTGAGCATTGTCATCAAATCCCGCAACTCAACGGGGGCCTTATCCTGATTGGGATTGATAAATTTCGCGATATTAACGACAGCTTAGGTCACCATCAGGCCGATCAACTGCTGGTTGCTATTGCTCAAAGACTGAAAGTAACGTTTCCCGAGCCCGCTCTGATTGCTCGGATTGGTGGCGATGAATTTGCTATCTACCTACCCGATGTGAATCAGCAAGATGATTTAAAAAGTGTGGCTACCGATATTCTCAAGCTGTTTGCCTCTCCATTTAGCATGCCAAGCGACAATATTGCTGTGAATGTGTCGATCGGAATTGTGTACCTTGAAGAACCGAATATGACCGTTTGGCTGCGTAATGGTAGCATCGCCCTCAGTAACGCAAAGGCAGAACATACGCATATCAGTTTTTACTCACCAGAGATGGCGAATGCTTCACGTAAAAGAATGCTCATGGTCACGCAGATAAAACTGGCGCTCGATAATCAAGAGTTCGTTCCCTTCTATCAGCCGATCGTCGATTTAAATAGTGGAGAAGTATTAGGCGCAGAAGCGCTTGCTCGTTGGATTTCCCCTGAATTCGGTTTGATCCCACCAATGGATTTTATTCCGATTGCAGAAGAGAGCGGATTGATCAATGCGATTGGCGAGCAGATCTTACGTCAAGCCTGTGCTGATACCGTTCGTGGTATTGCAGAAAATAAATGGCCATCGACGTTCCATATTCATGTCAATCTATCGGTTAATCAACTCTCTCATCCCGATTTTATCGCTCAGTTACACAGCGTATTAGACGAATCCGGCCTACAGCCTGCCAACCTGACACTCGAAATCACCGAATCACGTATTGTCGATAACGACCCCGTTATCTTGCACAATATGCTTGAGTTGAAAAAAGCAAGAATACACATTGCAATCGATGATTTTGGTACAGGCTATAGTTCTCTCGCCTACTTACACAAACTGCCCTTCGATTGCCTAAAAATTGATAGAGAATTTGTCTCTCAACTCAATGCATACAATATTGAAAACAGCGTGGTAGCCGCGATCGTTAACATGACTCGCGGTTTTAAAGTCGAGCTGGTCGCTGAAGGCATAGAGACTCAAGAGCAGGTGGATTTGCTGAACCAACTCGGTTGCCCACGCGGGCAAGGCTTCTTATTCAGTAAACCAATGGCTTATCAGGATTGGCCAACAGATCTTGTTAACATGAAGCAAAGTTAAACAAAATAAGTCCTTTTCTTTCTTTTGCTTAGCTGACAGCCCGTGGATTGGTTTTTATACTTAACGGCAAATACTGATAAGGACAACAATAATGATAACTTCATCACTCCCTTTAACGGATTTGCACCGTCATCTTGATGGAAATATCCGCACCCAAACTATTTTGGAATTAGGACAAAAATTTGGTGTTAAGCTACCCGCAAACACGTTAGAAACTCTTACCCCTTATGTACAAATTGTCGAAGCAGAACCCTCTCTGGTTGCCTTCTTATCCAAACTAGACTGGGGCGTAGCGGTACTAGGCGATCTTGATGCTTGCCGTCGTGTTGCCTACGAGAACGTCGAAGATGCGCTTAACGCCCGTATTGACTATGCCGAGCTACGTTTCTCTCCTTATTACATGGCCATGAAACACAGCTTACCTGTTGCAGGAGTGGTAGAAGCTGTTGTCGATGGAGTCCGCGCTGGTATACGTGATTTTGGTATTCAAGCCAACCTTATTGGCATTATGAGCCGCACCTTTGGTACCGATGCTTGCCAACAAGAGCTCGACGCCATCCTAAGCCAGAAAAATCACATTGTGGCAGTCGATCTCGCAGGTGATGAATTGGGGCAACCCGGTGACCGCTTTATCCAACATTTTAAACAAGTCAGAGATGCCGGATTGCATGTGACAGTTCACGCAGGTGAAGCGGCAGGTCCAGAAAGCATGTGGCAAGCGATCAGAGACCTGGGCGCTACAAGGATTGGTCATGGCGTCAAAGCCATCCATGATCCAAAACTTATGGACTATCTCGCCCAGCACCGGATCGGTATCGAATCATGCCTGACTTCCAACCTGCAGACGAGCACGGTGGATAGCCTAGCCACACATCCTCTTAAGCGTTTCTTAGAGCATGGTATTTTAGCCTGCATTAACACCGACGATCCTGCTGTAGAAGGGATTGAACTACCTTACGAATATGAAATCGCAGCGCCTCAAGCAGGCTTAAGCCAAGAGCAGATACGTCAAGCTCAGCTCAACGGTTTAGAGTTGGCCTTCCTCTCTGATTCAGAGAAAAAAGCGCTTCTAGCCAAAGCGGCACTACGCGGTTAATCAATCACATAGCATTATTCGAGCCGATGCAAAAGCATCGGCTTTTTATTGCTCGATGTGGCTATGCAACAAGGCGATAAACTAGAACTATTAAACAGAGAATCAGCAGT
>NZ_WPDC01000035.1:0-37093 GCF_035615595.1 Vibrio sp. R-1
TCATCGGCAACCCTTTTTATTTGCCTTTTCATGCATAGGAAACTTGGGTAGGTTTCCCCATTTTGTTCACATCGCGCCAGAGCATAATGCCGACCACTGTACTCAGCACAATATTGGAGATGGGTAAGGCGATCCATACCCCTGTCAGCCCAAAAAACTGCGGCAAAATAAACAAGAAGGGTAACATGATCGACATATTCCCCACGGTAATAAACATGGCTTTGCCACCGCGATTGGTGGATTGGTAATACGCCGCGCTCACCACTAAGAAACCATCAAGATACATCGCAAACAGATGCAGCTTAATGCCCATTTGCGCTCCGGCGATCAATTCGCTGTCGCTGGAGTTAAATATCGCAATCGCCTGCTCAGGGAAGAGGTTGAGCACCAGCACAAACGCCATCCCTCCCAGTACGGCAATCCCCATCGCCAAGCGTAATAACTTACGGATGTGATCGTAATTACGAGCCCCAAAATGGTAGCTGGCCAGCGGCTGCATACCATTCGCAATACCTTCAACGGTCAGGTAGTAGATCGTCACTATGTAACCCATCACCGCATAAGCGCCGACCATGACGGCATTGCCGTACTCGATCATCAAGGTGTTGTGCAGCGCGACCATGGTGGAACCGTAGGCGTACATAAAAAAGCTTGAGACGCCAATCGCTAAGATCTTGGGTAACGAGTGCCACTCCAACCTTAAGCAACGACGAGTTAAACGCATATTGGCTCGGGCAGAAAAGAAATACGCCAAGCCTAATAACGTGACCACCACCTGCGCAAGAGTGGTGGCGATCGCCGCACCGGTCAGCTCCCATTGCAGCCAAGCGATAAACAGGTAATCAAGTGCGATATTGGTCAGTGCGCCAATCACCATTAATAACGTAGCCAAATTGGGGCTGTGATCGTTACGCAGCAAAAACGGCATCGCAATCGAGCCTAAGGTGAACAAACAGCCAACAATTAACACTTGTAGGTATTGGAGACCTAATTCAAACACCCTTCCTTCAGCGCCTTGCCAACGCAAGAAGTCATCCGCCATCAACCACAAAATCACAGCCACGATAGGGGCAAGTAGCAGCAAACTCATCAACCCAGTGGCCAGAATACGCTTAGCACTGTCAGGATAACCTTCCCCTTGTTTGATTGAAGCCAGAGCCCCTGTGCCCCCCCCAACCAGCATACCAATCCCGAGGATGGTACCAATCACAGGCCAAGCCACATTAATGCCAGCTAATCCCTCAGCGCCCACATAGTGGCCAATGAAGATACCATCCACCACTTGATACAGACCATTAACCAGCATCGCAGCCACCGTAGGAATGGTGTAGCGAACAAACTGTCGGTAAATCGATCGATTCATCATACAAACATATCTATTTAGTTAGCCTATCTAATAAAAACCTGACTAGCACAGGGCTTTACCCAATAACAAGTCCAGCATCATCGCTTCTTCAGAAGATAAATTCTGCGCCACTTGTTCTGCCAAAATCTGATAAACCTTAGCTTCACTCGCCAGATGTAACTCCGCTTGTTCCGTCAGCTCAAACAATTGAGAACGCGCATCAGATTGGCACTGAACGCGTTTCACTAAACCTCGCCGTTCAAGCCTCTTCAGCATGTTAGAGGCAGAGGGCTTACTCACTTCTAACGCCTGTGCTAAATCGGTTAAACGGATCGCTTGAGGGGCGCTTTGAATCACTTTCAGGTAGTCATATTCATTAAAACTGAGCTGAGCAAGAGGATCTTCTTTGCCATATTTACGCCAAACTTTGGCGGCAAAGCGTTCCATTTTTTCTAAATTAACATCGAGCATATTCGATAACACATAGTTAGCAAGGCTAACTATTCTGCCAGAGTCCTAGCGACAAAAAAAGCCGCAAGATGCGGCTTTTTTATCAGAGAGAGGTGAAACTATTGTGTCATTGCTTCGGCTTTCGCGCGCGCTAACTGCTCTTCACGGGCTTGTTGATAGATACGCCCTAGCTCAAGAAAAGCATAGCGATGCTCCACATATTCATACACATTGAAGGAAATCGCGAGCTTATACAAAGAGAGCGCATGTGCCAGTTCTCCTTGCATTTGATAACGCTTACCTAGGTAGAAATAAGCCTCAGTGAGACGCTGTGCTAATAGCTCATTTTCTCGAGAGCCCGCAATAATGGCTTTGAATGCGACCTCTTCCGAGAGTTGATCCAGCATCAGTCCTACCAGCACCCAGCCCCACTGTTCATCGTGCTGCTGATAGCGTTCAAGCAATTCTGTACGCGCTTTTGTCGGGTCAATATCGCTTTCTATGATGTACAGCCACAGCGCCCGAAAAGGATCTTGTGGGTCTTGCTGATAGTGCTTAGTGATCTCTTCGAGTGCCAGTTGTGGGCGCTCGCCATAGTAAAGCGCGATGGCGCGATTGCGCACGGCATACTCGTTACTAGGATCCAATTCTAACGTCGAATCGAAGGATTCATACGCGGCGTCAAACTCGCCCGCTTCGGTGTAATACACCCCTAGCAAGTTAAATACATCGGGCTGCGCAGGGTTAATCGAGAGCGATTGAGTAAAATCGAGCCGAGCCAAATCACGTAAACCGACACTGTCGTAATAATTGCCACGTTCGAACAGCATTTTAGCGCGTATCTCAGGCTCAAGATCCGTGCGCTGTAATAATTGGCTTAAGCGGGCGATTTGCACTTCTTGTTGAATCGACGCTTGCAGCGGCACCGCCATTGGCGGGTAAAGCCATTGGGTTGCAGATTCATTCTGCGTGGCACACCCTGACAGCAGAACCAATCCTATCACCGCTATCGGGAATCGAAACCATTTCACTCATCATACTCCTGTGGGATTTCGCATAAAAAAGGGAGCGAATAACGCTCCCTTTATAGCACGCTTTTATTATGAAAAGTAAAAGCCGTGTTGTTTTTGCTCCAGCAACGGAAAATTATTCCGCTTGTGGTGTCACTTCTGCTGCTGCTGCATCAGAAGTTTCAACCGCTTCTTTCATGCTTAGACGTACACGGCCTTGGCGGTCGATTTCCAGCACTTTAACTTGAACTTCTTGGCCTTCAGTCAGGTAGTCAGACACTTTCTCTACGCGCTTGTCAGCGATTTGAGAGATGTGTACTAGACCATCTTTACCAGGAAGAATCGTTACAAACGCACCAAAGTCAGCCAAACGAGCTACTTTACCAGTGTAGATCACGCCCACTTCAACTTCAGCGGTGATCTCTTGAATACGGCGGATCGCCTCTTTCGCTTGATCGCCGTCAGTCGCAGCAATCTTGATCGTGCCGTCATCTTCGATCTCGATGGTGGTACCCGTTTCTTCCGTCAACTGACGAATCACCGCACCGCCTTTACCGATCACGTCTTTGATCTTCTCAACGCTGATCTTCATCGTGTGGATACGTGGCGCAAATTCAGAGATATCGCTACGCGCTGCAGAGATCGCTTGATCCATCACAGACAGAATGTGTAGACGAGCACCTTTCGCTTGGTTCAGAGCGATTTGCATGATCTCTTTGGTGATGCCTTCGATCTTGATGTCCATCTGCAGTGCAGTAACACCGGTCGCGGTACCTGCGACTTTAAAGTCCATGTCGCCTAGGTGGTCTTCATCACCCAGAATGTCAGACAGAACTACGAAATCATTTTCTTCTTTCACCAGACCCATTGCGATACCCGCAACAGAAGCCTTGATTGGAACACCGGCATCCATCAGAGCAAGAGATGAACCACACACAGAAGCCATTGAAGATGAACCGTTAGATTCCGTGATTTCAGAAACGACACGAACTGTGTACGGGAACTCTTCTGGTGATGGCATAACCGCAGCAATACCACGCTTCGCCAAACGGCCGTGACCGATTTCACGACGCTTAGGAGAACCCACAAAACCCGTTTCACCCACACAGTATGGAGGGAAGTTGTAGTGCAGTAGGAAGTGATCTTTCTTCTCGCCAGTCAGCTCATCGATGATTTGCGCATCACGTTGAGTACCCAGAGTTGCTGTAACCAGCGCCTGAGTTTCACCACGTGTGAACAGAGCAGAGCCGTGAGTACGTGGCAGAACGCCAGTACGAACGTCCAGAGCACGAACCATGTCTTTTTCACGGCCATCGATACGTGGGTTACCCGCGATGATGCTGCGACGAACAACGGTTTTTTCCAGATCGTGGAAAATGGTGTGAATTTCTTTGGTGTCTAAAGCTTCGTTTTCAGCCAGCAGAGCCGCCGTCACTTCTGCACTGATTGCATGGATACGATCATAACGCGCCATTTTCTCAGTGATTTGGTACGCTTCCACCAAACGTGTTTCTGCCAGAGCAGCGACTTTCGCTTTCAGCTCAGTGTTCTCGGCTGGTGCAACCCATTCCCATGCAGGTGTTGCCACTTCCGCTGCGAATTCATTGATTGCTTTGATCACGGCTTGTTGTTGATCGTGACCAAACACAACGGCAGCCAGCATCTCTTCTTCAGTCAGAATTTGTGCTTCTGATTCCACCATCAGTACTGCGTTGTCAGTACCCGCAACCACCAGATCCAAACGAGACTGTTTCAGCTCTTTTTCACTTGGGTTCAGAACCAATTGACCATCAATGTGACCTACGCGAGCCGCACCGATTGGACCATTGAATGGGAGTCCAGAAATCGCCAGTGCTGCAGAAGTACCGATCATCGAGATGATGTCAGGTTGCACGTCTGGGTTTACTGAAACCACAGTCGCGATCACTTGCACTTCGTTAGTGAAACCATCAGGGAACAGAGGACGAATTGGACGGTCAATCAGACGAGCAATCAGCGTTTCGCCTTCAGAAGGACGGCCTTCGCGCTTAAAGAAACCGCCAGGGATTTTACCTGCCGCGTAAGTACGCTCTTGGTAGTTTACGGTCAATGGGAAGAAGTCTTGACCCACTACCGCTTCTTTCTTACCGACTACAGAGACAAACACCGCAGTGTCATCCATGGTAGCCATTACTGCTGCCGTTGCTTGGCGAGCCATTACACCCGTTTCGAGAGTAACGGTGTGGTTACCGTACTGAAACGTTTTTACTACTGGTTTTTCGAACATGAGTATTCCTTATTCTCAGGACAAGCCTGAAATCAAATCATCAATACTCAGAGCACTACTAATCGCGACTAGTAAAAATAGACTGACAACTTGGGAGTACGTTCGAGAAACAATCGGTTTTAATGGCGATCTGTTTTTAAGAGCGATCTATTTGTAAGAGCAATCTGTTTTTAATAGCCGCGACCTTTTGGTCGACTACGGTGACTGTAATGCCATGAGCACAAACTTGTTCAGCCACGTAGACTGAACGGCGGATAGTATAAACTACTTAGAGGAAGGATAGCTAATTTAGAGTGCAAATTTAGCCTGCAAAAAAGGGGCTTACGCCCCTTTTTGTACAAACTGTGCTTTGCAGCGACGAATTAACGACGCAGGCCTAGACGTTTGATCAGATCTTGGTAACGAGACAGATCTTTACCTTTCAGGTAGTCCAGCAGTTTACGACGGCTTGAAACCATACGTAGCAGACCACGACGGCTGTGGTGATCGCCTTTGTGTGCTTGGAAGTGACCTTGCAGGTGGTTGATAGAAGCAGTCAGTAGAGCGATCTGTACTTCTGGTGAACCTGTGTCATTTTCGCAACGTGCGTATTCAGCAACGATTGCTGCTTTAGTTTCTGCATTCAGAGACATAGTTCTCTCCTAAAGAGTTTAAGGTTTAAGTTTGTGCCAGCCAATCTCTGATTCAGCCGACACGAGAAGCGCGGATTATAGGGAATATTCCTAATCCGCACAAGCGGAATGTCTCGCCATACAGCGAGCCCTTCCACGAATTTATTCGCCGTACACCACCAAGCGTTTCGGCGCGACCTTACCGTTATCGTCAATCTCGCCAACGCCAAGGAATAGCTTCTGCTCGCCGCCAGTAATGCGCACCATACCGTCGGATGGTGCACCCGAAACCTGTACTGCTTGCCCATGCTGAATAAGTGTCATCAGTTCTGGGATCACGTTGACTTCGGGTAAAGCTTCCACGGCAGTATCCATCGGCAGTAATAGCGGATCGAGAACGTCCGCCACCGCTTTTTCGTCACGATGGGCTTGTTCAACCAAAGCGTTGAGTTGCTCTAGCGTCACCATTCGCTCATACGGATAGTTAGCGACACCCACACGGCGCAGCATGGTCACATGTGCTCCACAGCCCAGCATTTCACCCAGATCATCGACTATGGTACGAATATAAGTGCCTTTCGAGCAGTGTACTTCCATCTCCACTTCATCACCTTCAAAGCGATGCAGCTCAATCTCATACACAGTGATCTTGCGCGCTTCACGCGGCACTTCAATACTCTGACGGGCGTATTCGTAGAGTGGACGACCTTGGTATTTCAACGCTGAAAACATGGATGGAACTTGATCCGTTTCACCGCGAAACTTGGCGATACAGGCCAGCAGCGTATCGCGATCCACGTGAACAGGACGCGTTTGTACCACTTGACCATCAGAATCTGAGGTGTCGGTACGTTCACCCAATTTGGCGATCACACGATAACGTTTATCAGAATCGAGCAGAAATTGGGAAAACTTAGTGGCTTCACCGAGGCAGATTGGCAACATGCCCGTCGCCAGAGGATCAAGCGCGCCAGTATGTCCCGCTTTTTCAGCGCCATAGAGGCGTTTAACCTTTTGCAAAGCGTCGTTGGAAGAGATACCTGTCGGCTTATCCAACAGAATCACACCGTGGATAACCCGACCTTTACGTCGACGAGCCATTACGCTTCGTCCTCATCACGACCCGCTTCATGCTTGCGGCGCTTGTCACTATTGATCACTTCGGTAACGAGGTTTGACATACGCATACCTTCAACCAAGGTGTTGTCGTAGTAGAAGCGAATTTCTGGCGTCAAACGTAAGCGGATCTGCTTACCTAGCATCATGCGGATCTGCACTTCGTGCTCACGCAATGCTGCCAGACAAGATTCTGGGGTTTGCTCACCGATGCACAGAAAGGTCACGAACACTTTGGCATAAGCCAAATCGCGTGATACTTCTACATCAGAGATGGTCACCATACCTAGGCGAGAATCACGCACTTCGCGTTGCAGGATCATCGCCAGTTCTTTTTGTAATTGCTGTGCCACACGTTGTGTACGGCTAAATTCTTTCGGCATATCGTTTCTCACTGATAGAAAGAATGGGGGGATGGTCTTGGCCAGCCCCCCATGGTGTATTCAACAACCTATATTGCCTTGATTAATGCAACAGTAGTTGATTAGTCGATGGTACGTTGGATTTCGATCGTTTCGAATACTTCGATCTGGTCACCGACGCGAACATCATTGTAGTTCTTAACGCCGATACCACACTCGTAACCATTCTTCACTTCTGCAACGTCATCTTTGAAGCGACGCAGAGATTCCAGTTCGCCTTCATAGATAACTACGTTATCACGCAGAACGCGGATTGGAGCATTACGTTTGATCACACCTTCAGTGACCATACACCCTGCAATCGCACCCAGTTTCGGTGACTTAAATACGTCACGAACTTCCGCCAGACCGATGATCTCTTGTTTGAACTCAGGTGAAAGCATACCGCTCATCGCCTGTTTCACTTCATCGATCAATTGGTAAATGATGGAGTAGTAACGCAGATCGATGTTTTCAGCTTCAATCATACGGCGAGCTGACGCATCAGCACGGACGTTAAAGCCAACCACGATAGCGTTAGAAGCCGCCGCCAGAACCGCATCCGTTTCAGTAATACCACCGACACCAGAGCCGACGATATTGACTTTCACTTCGTCTGTTGAAAGTCTGGTCAACGAGTCCGCAATCGCTTCCACTGAACCTTGTACGTCAGCTTTCAGTACAATGTTCAGCTCAGCGACATCACCTGCAGTCATGTTAGAGAACATGTTCTCCAGTTTAGACTTCTGCTGACGCGCCAGTTTCACTTCGCGGAACTTACCTGCACGGTAGTTAGCCACTTCACGCGCTTTACGCTCATCACGTACTACGGTTGCTTCATCACCGGCCGCTGGAACACCAGACAGACCCAGGATTTCAACTGGGATCGATGGGCCCGCTTCTTCAACTTCGTTACCGACTTCATCACGCATTGCACGAACGCGGCCATATTCTTGACCACACAGAACAATGTCACCCTTACGCAGAGTACCCGATTGAACCAGAACAGTTGCTACCGGACCACGGCCTTTATCCAGACGAGATTCGATGACCACGCCAGATGCCATACCTTGTTTCACCGCTTTCAGCTCAAGAACTTCAGCTTGCAGCAGAATAGCTTCCAGTAGACCGTCAATGTTAGTACCTTGTTTCGCAGAGATGTGAACAAACATGTTGTCACCGCCCCACTCTTCAGGCATCACATTGTACTGTGACAGTTCAGTTTTAACGTTATCTGGGTTAGCCGTGTCTTTATCGATCTTGTTTACTGCAACAATCAGAGGAACTCCCGCCGCTTTCGCGTGTTGGATAGCCTCGACGGTTTGTGGCATTACGCCATCGTCCGCTGCAACAACCAGTACTACGATATCCGTTGCTTGTGCACCACGAGCACGCATAGCGGTAAACGCCGCGTGTCCAGGAGTATCCAGGAAGGTGATCATGCCGTTTGGCGTTTCAACGTGGTAAGCACCGATGTGCTGAGTAATACCACCCGCTTCACCAGAAGCAACGTGGGTACGACGGATATAGTCCAGCGTTGAGGTTTTACCGTGGTCAACGTGTCCCATGATGGTCACGACTGGTGCACGGGAAACTTCTTCGAACTTGTCATCACGATCCGACAGAATCGCTTCTTCCAGCTCATTTTCCTTACGCAGAACCACTTTGTGACCCATTTCTTCCGCTACCAGTTGAGCAGTTTCTTGGTCAATCACTTGGTTAATGGTCGCCATCGCGCCCATTTTCATCATCACTTTGATGACTTCTGTCGCTTTCACTGACATTTTTTGTGCCAGTTCAGAAACAACGATAGTTTCACCAACCACAACATCCGCTTTCGCGACGACAGCGGTTTTATCAAAACCGTGTTGCATAGACATTGGCTTGTTGATGCGACCTTTACGACCCGCTTTACCACCACGAGGACGAGAATCGCGCTCTTGGTTATCGTCACGAGAGGACATCTTTCTCTTATTCGCTTTTGTCGAGCGACGACGAGCACCTTCTTCGTGGAGGTCAGCCTCATCTTCCGCTTCGCGTGCATAACGCGAAGTCGTTACATGGTAATCTGTGTTTTCTTGCATATCACCTACAGTCTCTTTATCAGCAGACCAACGCTCACCATTTTTTTCAGCCAATTCGCGTACTTTTTCAAGTTGACGGCGACTTTCCTCTTCGGCCTTACGTCTTGCTTCTTCTTCCTGGCGACGTTTTAGCGCCTCGGCTTCTTTGCGCGCTGCTTCTTGCTTCAATTTTTCTTCGTCAGAACGTGGTTGTGTAGCCGCTTGCGTTTCACGCTTCGCTTTCTCTTCAGCCATACGTTTTGCCTCTGCTTCACGCTTGGCGGCTTCTTCTGCTTCACGTTTGGCTTTTTCTTCTGCCGCACGTTGTGCAGCTTCTTCAGCTTCACGTTTGGCTTGCTCTTCTGCGGCGCGCATTGCGGCTTCTTCCGCTTCACGAGTCGCTTCATCTTCAACAGAACTGCGCTTAACATACGTACGTTTTTTGCGCACTTCAACTTGAACATTCTTACTTTTACCGCCACCGGCATTCACGCTCAGTGTGCTACGGGTTTTACGCTGGAGTGTCAAACGCGTTGGCTCAGAGCCTGTCGCATCGCCGTGCTCTTTACGTAAATGAGCCAGCAGCTTCTGCTTCTCATCCTCAGATACGTGATCCGCAACAGCCTTGTTCATTCCTGCATCAGCAAGTTGCTCTAATAAGCGGTCTACTGGTGTTCCAATTTCTTCACTCAGTGCTTTAACGGTAATTTGTGTCATGCCGCTTCCTCCCCTTGCTGAAAATTATGCGTCTTCACCAAACCAACAAATGTTACGAGCCGCCATAATAAGCTCACCCGCACGCTGTTCGGTCAGACCTTCAATACCTTCTAAATCATCCACACCTTGGTCAGCCAAATCTTCCAGTGTCGCAACACCTTTCGCTGCCAGTTTGAATGCCATGTCGCGTTCCAGTCCTGCTAATGCAAGCAGATCTTCTGCAGGCTCAAGGCCTTCGAACGACTCTTCTTTTGCCAGAGCAATCGTCGTCAGCGCTTCTTTCGCACGACTACGTAGCTCATCTGCCAGATCTTCATCCATGCCATCAACATCAAGCAGCTCATTCATTGGTACGTAAGCGATCTCTTCTAGCGTAGAGAAGCCTTCTTCAACCAGCAGCTCAGCAAAATCTTGCTCAATATCGAGATACTTCATGAAGTTCTCGATGGATGCCATTGACTCTTCTTGGTGTTTCTTCTGCAGATCCGCAACCGTCATCACATTCAGTTCCCAACCGGTCAGTTGAGAAGCCAAACGTACGTTTTGACCGTTACGACCGATCGCTTGCGCAAGGTTATCAGCCTCAACAGCGATATCCATTGAGTGTGCATCTTCATCCATAATGATCGATGCCACATCGGCTGGTGCCATGGCATTAATGACGAATTGCGCTGGGTTATCATCCCACAAAACGATATCAATACGCTCGCCACCCAGTTCGCCAGAAACCGCTTGTACACGTGCACCACGCATACCCACACACGCACCAACAGGGTCGATACGCTTATCATTGGTTTTTACCGCGATCTTGGCACGTGAACCTGGATCACGCGCAGCCGCTTTCAGCTCAATCAGCTCTTCACCAATTTCTGGAACTTCTACACGGAACAGTTCTGCCAACATTTCTGGCTTAGAACGAGTGATGAAGAGTTGGAAACCACGTGCTTCTGGAGCCACTTTGTACAGCAAACCACGAACACGATCGCCAGGACGGAAGTTTTCGCGTGGCAGTTGATCTTCACGTAGGATAACCGCTTCAGCGTTGTTACCCAGATCGAGGATCACGGTTTCACGGTTCACTTTCTTCACTACACCAGTCACCAATTCACCTTCGTTATCGATGAATTGTTCAACAATCTGTGCACGTTCTGCTTCACGCACTTTTTGTACGATCACTTGTTTCGCAGTTTGCGTGGTAATACGGTCAAAGGTTACTGATTCGATCTGATCTTCGATATAGTCACCCAGTTGAACCGAGTCATCATCAAAGCTCGCCGCTTCAAATGAGATCTCTTTGGTTGGGTGCTCAACATTCTCAACCACTAACCAACGGCGGAACGTTTCAAACGCACCTGTTTTGCGATCGATGGCTACGCGCACATCGATCTCGATTTCATACTTCTTTTTGGTTGAAGTCGCTAACGCAGTTTCCAGCGCTTCAAAAATACGCTCACGAGGTACCGCTTTCTCGTTAGAAACCGCCTCAACTACCGCTAAAATTTCTTTACTCATTGTTCTAGCCTCAAAGACTTAAAATTTAGGGATCAGGTTAGCTTTTGAAATGTTGCTTAAGGCAAAGTGTTCTTCTTGCCCATCAACCATCACGGCTACGGTTTCACCATCAATTGATTGGATGACCCCTTTCCACTTGCGACGGTTGCCAACAGCCATCTTCAAAACGATGCTGACCTCGTGACCAATAAACTGCTCGTAATGTGCTGCTTTAAAGAGTGGTCTTTCTAGACCAGGAGAAGACACTTCGAGGTTGTAAACGACCGAAATAGGGTCTTCAACATCCAAAACAGCACTCACTTGGCGACTTACTTCTGCGCAGTCTTCCACTGTGATACCGTTTTCGTGATCAATAAAGATACGTAGTGTGGAATGTTGCCCTGCACGGACGAACTCTAATCCAACCAACTCGTAACCTGCAGCAACCACCGGAGCTTCAAGCATTTCAGTAAGTTGTCTTTCTAAACCAGTCATCTAAACCACTCCAGAAACAAAAAAAGGGCTTAGAGCCCAATTTAAATACCAAGCAAATACCTAAAACCCTTAAAAAGGAAATTTAGATAATAAAAAACCCCGATTAAGTCGGGGTTTTTTATTGCTGGACCCTGATAAATTGAGAATCGCTTCTCAACTGCAGTGAGGTTAACACTGCCAAACTTGTCTCTCTAATCGTTAAGAGAGATTGGTTGCGGGGGCCGGATTTGAACCAACGACCTTCGGGTTATGAGCCCGACGAGCTACCAAGCTGCTCCACCCCGCGTCCGACTTGCGAGCATTATACGCTCAACAAGATGATTTACAAGTTTGTAAATATGGTGCCGAGAGAGGGACTCGAACCCTCACACCTAAGGCGCTAGCACCTCATGCTAGTGTGTCTACCAATTTCACCATCTCGGCATATCTTTTATTGAGGAATTTCGTCACTGCTTTTAGCAGGCGCTTCACTCACTGTGTCACCAGTTTGCTGAATCACTTGACCTTGTGAAGGGTCAACCCATTGTGATTCAGTTTTGTGAGTTGACATATTGCCAAGCACAAGGCTGATAACAAAAAATACTGTTGCGAAAATCGCAGTCATTCGGGTTAGGAAGTTACCTGAGCCGCTAGCACCAAACACTGTGTTTGACGCGCCAGCACCGAATGAGGCTCCCATGTCTGCGCCTTTACCTTGTTGAATCAACACTAGGCCAATGATAGCAACCGCTGCCAACAGGTAAATCACAAGTAGAACTGTAAACATTACTTCCACCTATGTTCATATTTGTTGAGCTAGCGCCGTTCGTATCATCAGACTCGAACAAGGCCAGCGACCTTTCTCTCCGAAAGCGGACGCAATACTAACGAATGGTTCCGAGACTGACAAGAGGTATTTTCTAAAAAAAATCACTTTACGATTTGATCGCTCAAAAAACTCGCACAACAGCGTTTTTTCGAGCATTTCTACAATTCCTAGCGCGAAATCAATCAGCTAGGAATTGTAGAAACCAGCGCCCAAATTAGCAGTTATCTTTTACAGCTTGAGCAATTTTTAATGCAGATTGCTTCACTAAGGTTTCATCTTCCCCTTCCACCATCACACGGATCAGAGGTTCTGTACCCGATTTGCGCAGTAATACACGGCCTTTCGAACCTAGCTCAGCTTCAACCTCAGATACCGCCGCTTTCACCGCATCCGCTTCAAGTGGATTGTTATCTCCTGCAAAACGGACATTCTCCAACACTTGTGGGTAAAGCGTCATACCTTTCGCTAATTCATGCAGGGTCATTTCACTACCCACTACTGAAGCCAGCACTTGTAGGCCAGCGACAATCGCATCACCCGTAGTCACTTTATCGAGTAAGATGACGTGACCTGAATTTTCCGCACCAATCTTCCAGCCTTTCTCTAGAAGTTTTTCCATAACATAACGATCACCGACCGCAGCGCGTACAAATGGAATGCCCAACTGTTTGAGTCCATTCTCCATGCCAAGGTTCGTCATCAATGTCCCAACAACGCCACCTTTGAGCTCGCCACGGCGCAGTGCATCACGGGCAATAATGTAAGCGATTTGGTCACCATCGACTTTATTACCTAGGTGATCAACCATGATGATGCGGTCGCCGTCACCATCGAAAGCAAGACCAAGATGAGCATGCTCTTCAACAACGCGTTTTTGCAGTGCGCGAACGTCGGTTGCACCGACTTGGTCATTGATATTCAAACCATTAGGCTCAACGCCCATCGCAATGACTTCCGCTCCCAACTCACGGAAAACATTGGGCGCAATGTGGTATGTGGCACCATTGGCACAATCCACAACAAGCTTCAAACCAGATAGACTGAGTTTTGAAGGGAAAGTGCTTTTACAAAATTCGATGTAACGCCCCGCCGCATCCACCATGCGTGAAGCTTTACCAAGCTCAGCCGATTCAACACATTCAATGTCTTTATCTAACTCAGCTTCAATCGCTAACTCAATGTCATCCGGCAGTTTGGTTCCTTCATAAGAGAAGAACTTAATGCCGTTATCGTAGTAAGGGTTGTGCGATGCAGAAATAACAATCCCCGCTTCTGCACGAAACGTTTGGGTAAGATAGGCCACAGCTGGCGTTGGCATTGGTCCGGTGAAGGTCGCTTTTAATCCTGCCGCTGCAAGCCCAGCTTCCAGTGCAGACTCCAACATATAGCCAGAAATACGGGTATCTTTACCAATAATGACTTTTTTCGTGCCTTGTTTTGCCAGTACACGTCCAGCCGCCCAGCCAAGCTTAAGTACAAAATCAGGAGTAATTGGGTACTGGCCAACTTTGCCACGAACCCCATCAGTGCCAAAATAACGTCTCTTATCAGACATTTGTGTTTCCTTTACATTATTGTTTTTACAAATTGTTATGCATCATCTGCACCATTTTGAGTGCATCAATAGTCTGCTCTACATCATGAACACGGATAATTTGTGCGCCTTTTTGCGCAGCCAATGTGGCACACGCAACGCTTCCTGCCACACACTCAGCTGGTTGCTTATTCAGTGTTTTAAAAATCATTGATTTACGTGACATTCCAGCTAAAACTGGCAATCCAAAACGATGAAACTGTTCTAAATGGGCGAGCAAATGATAATTGTGTTGCACCGATTTTCCAAAACCAAAACCGGGATCTAAGATAATATTCTCACGCTTAATACCCGCAGCTTCGCATTGTGCAATTCGCTCAGCTAAAAACTGGCAAACCTCTTCAATAATATTGTCGTAGTGTGGGTTAGCTTGCATCGTCCGCGGCTGACCTTGCATATGCATAATACAAACCGGGACTTGAGCCTGCGCTACTACTTCAAGAGCTCCCGGCTCTTGCAAAGCACGCACATCATTAATCAGATCGGCTCCCGCGGCTAATGCTTGGCGCATCACTTCCGCTTTGCTGGTATCAATCGAAATCCATACCTCAGCATTCTGTTTTCGAATCGCTTTGATAAGTGGGATGACGCGCTGTAATTCCTCTTCTAAAGCCACATCAGGAGCGCCTGGTCGAGTTGACTCACCGCCAATATCAACAATCGCGACTCCAAGATCGATCATTTGCTGTGCTCTTGCCAACGCGACATCAAGGTCAACGTAACGGCCGCCATCGGAAAAGGAATCTGGCGTAGTATTTAAGATACCCATCACAACGGGTGAATGCAGCTCAAGCTGCTTATCGGCATGACTGATTTTCAGCATTCTAAAAATATATTCCCTGCAAACACAAAACCCCGAACAAGTCGGGGTTTAAAGTTAAAAGTGATGTTATTCAGCGTCTTTTTTCTCGCTTGCTGTCGCGACATCCGATGAAGCAGTCTCTGCTGTAGATTCTTCCGCCTTAGCTTCAGGCTCAGCTTTTACTTCAGGTTCAGACGGCGTTTTCGATTGATCACCCCAACCTGCTGGTTCACGAATCACCGGCTTACGCGCCATCAAGTCATCAATCTGACCTGCATCGATAGTTTCATACTTCATCAATGCATCTTTCATCGCATGCATGATATCCATATTATCCATAATGATTTGGCGAGCTCGTTCGTAGTTACGATCAATGATTTGACGCACTTCGTCATCAATCAGCTTCGCGGTGTCATCAGACATGTGCTTCGTCTGTGTCACACTGCGCCCAAGGAACACTTCACCTTCATCTTCCGCATACAACATAGGACCTAGCTTTTCAGAGAAGCCCCATTGGGTCACCATCTTACGAGCAATTTCTGTTGCACGCTCGATATCGTTTGATGCGCCTGTTGAAACTTTCTCTTTGCCGTAAATCAACTCTTCAGCAAGACGACCGCCGTACAAGCTAGAGATCATCGATTCCAGATGCTGTTTAGACATACTCACGCGATCTTGCTCAGGCAAGTACATGGTGACACCCAATGCACGACCGCGAGGAATGATCGACACTTTGTAAACCGGATCATGCTCAGGTACAAGGCGACCTACTACCGCATGACCAGCCTCATGATAAGCGGTAGACTCTTTTATCTCTTCAGACATCACCATTGAACGGCGCTCTGCACCCATCATGATTTTGTCTTTTGCAAGTTCAAACTCAACCATAGAGACGTTGCGCTTGTTGCCACGAGCAGCAAACAGCGCCGCTTCGTTAACTAAGTTCGCTAAATCCGCACCAGAGAATCCAGGAGTACCACGCGCAATCAATGATGGCTCTACATCATTCGCCAGAGGCACTTTGCGCATATGCACTTTAAGAATTTGCTCACGACCACGCACATCCGGCAGGCCTACCACGACTTGACGGTCAAAACGTCCCGGACGCAGCAATGCTGGGTCCAACACGTCAGGACGGTTGGTTGCCGCGATGACAATAATGCCTTCATTGCCTTCAAAACCATCCATCTCAACCAGCATTTGGTTTAGTGTCTGCTCACGTTCATCGTGACCACCACCAACACCCGCGCCACGCTGACGACCTACTGCATCAATTTCATCAATGAAAATAATACATGGAGAGGCTTTCTTCGCTTGTTCGAACATGTCACGCACACGAGATGCACCGACACCGACAAACATTTCAACGAAATCCGAACCAGAGATAGTAAAGAATGGCACTTTAGCTTCACCAGCAATCGCTTTGGCAAGCAAGGTTTTACCTGTACCAGGAGGACCAACCATGAGTACACCCGTTGGGATCTTACCACCCAGCTTTTGGAAGCGGCTCGGATCGCGCAGGTAATCCACCAGTTCTTTCACATCTTCTTTTGCTTCATCACAGCCCGCAACGTCGCTGAAAGTGGTTTTTATCTGGTCTTCACTCATCATACGCGCTTTGCTCTTACCAAATGACATGGCACCTTTGCCACCGCCACCTTGCATTTGACGCATGAAGAAGATCCAAACCCCAATCAATAGAATCATTGGGAACCAAGAGATGAAAATGGTACCCAGCAAACTTTGCTCTTCAGGAGGCGTACCTTGTACTTTCACGTCTTGATTGATCAAGTCATCGAGGAGCTTTTGATCATAAACCGGCATGTAAGTTACATAACGGCTGCCGCCTCCACGACGCATGAAGGTAATTTCACCGTTGTTGAATTGAGCTTCCTGAATCTGGCCTTGACCAACTTCCTTTACAAATGTGGTGTAGTCGACTGCTCTGCCGTTATTCTCACCGGGGCCGAAGCTCTGGAATACAGACATCAAAACGACAGCAATCACAAGCCACAGGATTAAATTTTTTGCCATGTCACTCAAGGTGTAAGCCTCGCGATAACTAATTGTAATTAAAAGGTAGGGTACTACAGTTTGTAGCTAGCGGCTATAGGGTCTACTTAGGCACCAAATAGTGAAATAGTTAACCTTTGTAACCAGTCGCTACGATAAAAACTTCTCGTGAACGTGATCGAGAGGAGTCCGGTTTACGGATTTTAACCACTTTAAACAGGTCTCTTACTGCTTTGACATAATCGTCAAAGCCTTCTCCTTGAAACACTTTCACCACAAAACTACCATTGGGAGCCAGAACTTGTCGACACATATCCAGTGCCAGTTCGACAAGATACATGGCGCGTGGCTGATCGACGGACAAGTTACCCGCCATATTAGGTGCCATATCAGACATCACCACATCGACCATATCTGGCTGGATTCGATCTAGCAATGCATTGAGTACCGCTTCCTCACGGAAGTCACCTTGCAAGAAAGACACCCCCGCAATCGACTCCATAGGTAAAAGGTCACATGCAATAACACGCCCACCTTCGCCAACTACTTTGGCCGCAAATTGCGACCATCCACCAGGTGCAGCGCCAAGATCGACAACTGTCATACCAGCTTTTAGTAGTTTATCTTTGTTTTGGATCTCTTCTATTTTGAAGATAGCACGTGAACGATAGCCTTTCTTCTTTGCTTCGTTAACATATTTGTCGTCAAAATGCTCTTTTAACCAGCGAGTTGAGCTGGCCGAGTGTTTCTGTTTACTCATTTTGTTCCTAACTAAGTCACCACTATCCAAGAAAGTCTGGTAGAAAATATAGTCTTCTAGCATAGATGGCGTTAAAATGACGGTTTTCAACCCTAATATTAAATAAATTTGGCCGCGTAATGAACCTAAGCAACAAACAAAAGCAGCATCTGAAAGGCTTGGCACACAACTTAAAACCTGTTGTGTTGATGGGCGCTAACGGACTCACAGAAGCTGTGCTGGCGGAAATCGAAATTGCGCTCGATCACCATGAACTGATTAAAGTGAAAGTCGTTTCTGAAGATCGTGAAACTAAGCAATTGATCGTTGACGCAATTGTTCGCGAAACTGGTGCCGAGAAAGTACAGGTAATTGGTAAAGTCCTAGTACTTTATCGCCAGTCTCAGCAACGCAAAATCGAATTGCCACGCAAATAATCAGCCAATGGATGAAAAAAGGTCGCGACTGCGACCTTTTTTACTTTTTCCTAAAATGATTGGCTAATTGGCGAAGCTATAGATATTCCACGCGATCAATTTCAAAGACCTTATTGCCCCCTGGAGTCGCAATCGAGACTTCATCGCCTTCAAATTTACCAATCAAACCACGAGCAATCGGCGAATTGACTGAAATACGACCTGATTTGATATCCGCTTCATCATCACCAACGATTTGGTAAGTCTTCTCTTCGTCGCTGTTGACATCAATCACCGTCACCGTTGCACCAAAAATGACTTTGCCACTGTTTTCCATCTTAGTGACATCAATAACCTGCGCCACTGATAGCTTGTATTCGATATCACGAATTTGCGCTTCACAGATCCCCTGCTCTTCACGTGCAGCATGGTATTCCGCATTCTCTTTCAAATCGCCCAGCTCACGAGCTTCTGCAATCGCTTCTGTAATTTTAGGTCTGAGCTTTAATAGTCTATCGAGTTCTTCACGCAGTAGCTTTTCACCACGCGCTGTCATTGGAACTTTTTCCATCATTTACCTCTGCGCCAAAGTGTTTCTTTGGACAATAAAAAATTTCCCAACATCCTAAATCGGGTCGGGTTAGGGTTGAACCATTTGGATTACTCAAAAGTGTAAACAAAGTTAAGAGCTAAATCATCCAAATTCAAGATTTGCGAGGCGAATTTAGTTGAATCCCCATTTTCGCTTTTTATATGTGATCTTTAGCACAATTAGATTGCATGTATTTTGCTCAATCTCGATAAAAAAAAATAAAAAATACAACAAATTAAATTAAAAAAAACACTCACCAATAAACATTAAAATCATTTAAAAACAATAACTTGATAAATTTTTACCAACAATAAAACAGTGTTCATAAGTTGGATTTATATCATTTTACTAACTGATAGCGGAACTTTGGGAGTAAAAAAATAGCCACGAAAATGGCTGAGCCATCAAATCTTTATGCTTTATGGTTGAACACAACAATGACCAATGAAGCTTGATGCATCACCTATTTCGATTGACGTGGCTTACGTCGCACAAAAATCAAATTTATGGACAATAAATTAGGACTTAATAAGATGAACAAGACTCTGATTGCTCTTGCTGTATCAGCTGCTGCAGTGGCTACTGGCGCTTACGCTGACGGAATCAACCAAAGCGGTGACAAAGCAGGTTCAACCGTTTACAGCGCGAAAGGTACTTCTCTAGAAGTTGGTGGCCGTGCTGAAGCTCGCCTATCTCTGAAAGATGGTAAGGCACAAGACAACTCTCGCGTACGTCTGAACTTCTTGGGTAAAGCAGAAATCAATGACAGCCTATACGGTGTTGGTTTCTACGAAGGTGAGTTTACTACTAATGATCAAGGTAAAAACGCGTCTAACAACAGCCTAGACAACCGTTATACCTACGCTGGTATCGGTGGCACTTACGGTGAAGTGACTTACGGTAAAAACGATGGCGCATTGGGCGTAATCACTGACTTCACCGATATCATGTCTTACCACGGTAACTCAGCCGCAGACAAAATTGCTGTAGCAGACCGTGTTGACAACATGCTGGCTTACAAAGGCCAATTTGGTGACTTGGGCGTCAAAGCAAGCTTCCGTTTTGCTGACCGTACAGAAAACACAGTGACTGATAAATACGAAGACAATGGCAAAGACGGCTACTCTCTGTCTGCTATCTACGCTTTCGGTGACACTGGCTTTAACGTAGGTGCAGGTTACGCAGATCAAGACGAGCAAAATGAGTACATGCTGGCCGCTTCTTACCGTATGGAAAACCTGTACTTCGCAGGTCTATTCACTGACGGTGAAAAAGCTAAAGATGTTGACTACACTGGCTACGAGCTGGCTGCTGGTTACAAACTAGGTCAAGCTGCGTTTACTGCTACATACAACAATGCAGAAACAGCAAAAGAAACTTCAGCAGATAACTTTGCTATCGACGCAACTTACTACTTTAAGCCAAACTTCCGCTCTTACATCTCTTACAACTTCAACCTGTTAGATTCAGACAAAGTTGGTAAAGTAGCATCAGAAGACGAACTGGCTATCGGTCTACGTTACGACTTCTAATTGTTGACTTCAGGTCACACGCCAAACGCCTGCTCACTAGCAGGCGTTTTTCTATCTAGTTATACTGCAGCAACGTTTCTTGGTGGATGTTATTGCTATGCTTTTTCGCTTCATACCTGTTTGGTTACTCTCTATTAGCGGTTTTCTAATAGCCTCTCCGATTTACGCACAAACACCATTGACTGCCGCAACGACTAAACTTCCTCAAGGGGCACGTTATAGCCTATTGATTGAAGATGCCGCATTACAGCAGAACACTCTCGAACTCAATACTCATCTGTACTATCCCCCCGCTAGCACCCAGAAGATTTTGACGGCGCTCGCCGCAAAATTAGAACTGGGTGATGAGTTTCGCTTTCACACTGATTTAATGCATTCAGGGCAAGATTGGATCATTCGCTTTTCAGGCGACCCCACCCTGACCACCGCAGATTTAACGACATTGCTCAAAGCGATGAAAGCGCAAAGTGGCGGCAGGATTGAGGGCGATTTGTGGCTGGATAATAGTGTATTTAGTGGATATGAGCGTGCGGTAGGCTGGCCATGGGATATTTTAGGCGTCTGCTATAGCGCCCCAGCCAGTGCCATCAACCTCGATGCTAACTGTATTCAGGCGTCTATTTATACCGAACCACAAGGTAAAACGCGCGTTTATGTCCCAGAGCACTACCCTGTGCATGTTCAGTCGCAAGCCATCAGCGTGACACAAAGCGAACAAGAGAGTTTACTGTGTGATTTAGAACTGACGGCAACGCCTGAGAATCACTATAAGCTAGATGGCTGTTTAGCCCTACGAGAGAAACCCTTACCACTAAAATTTGCGGTGCAAGATACTGGGATCTACACCCAGCGAGTGGTCTATCGTCTCCTCAGCCAGCTAAACATCGAGCTCAAAGGGAAGATTAAAGTCGGTAAAGCCAATACTAAACAAGCGCAGAAAATCGTTTCTCATCACTCCCAGCCGCTGCCTATGTTACTGAAAACCATGTTGCAAGAGTCCGACAACCTGATCGCCGATACCTTGACCAAAGCCTTGGGACACCGTTTTTACTCTCAACCCGGTAGCTTTACCAACGGAACACAAGCCATTAAACAGATTTTTTACTCGCGCACGGGCATTTCATTAGAAGATACTCAGCTCGCCGATGGCTCTGGCCTTTCACGTAATAACCGGATGCGTCCACAAGTGATGCTGGAAACTCTTCGCTACCTTTATCAGCACGAAGCTGAGCTCGGTTTAATTGCTATGCTGCCTTCAGCGGGAGAATCGGGCACTTTGCAATATCGACGCAGTATGCGTGCGCCGCAAATCAGTGGCCAAATTAAAGCGAAAAGTGGTTCACTTTATGGCACTTACAATATGGCGGGCTTTGTGATGGACGAAAATCAGCGCCCTAAGACTCTGTTTGTTCAATTCGTCACCGACTATTTCCCTCCCAAACCCAATCCAGAGATGGCGGTTGAGCCGCCGATCATCCAGTTTGAAACTCAGCTCTATCAAGAGCTTATTCAGTTTAATCGTTTGGCATCTAAGCCAAACTAGGCTACCTGAAAAATAAAAAGCGCCGTTTGGCGCTTTTTATTTATTTTTAGCTCAGGTTTGAAAACCATTTACTTGATGGTCACTCGAGCGAACTTACGTTTACCCACTTGGTAAACCGATGTACCACAAGCAGGAATCAGCTTCGCATCTTCTAACTTCTCGCCATCAAGCTTCACTGCACCTTGTTTAATCATGCGCAGTGCATCAGAAGTAGAAGCCACAAGTCCCGCCTCTTTAAGCAGATTGGAGATAGCGATTCCAGCCTCGAATTCAAACTCTGGCATTTCCTCAGGCATCGCCCCTTTTTGGAAACGGTTGATAAACTCTTGTTCTGCTGCGTCAGCATCGGCTTGTGAATGGAAACGAGCGATGATCTCTTTTGCTAGCAAAATCTTGATATCACGCGGGTTAGCACCATTAGCAACCTCTGCTTTGAATTGGGCGACTTCTTCTAACGGACGGAAAGAGAGCAGCTCGTAGTAGCCCCACATCAGATCATCAGAAATTGACATGATTTTACCGAACATTTCGCTCGGCGCTTCGCTCACACCAATATAGTTATGCGCTGATTTGGACATTTTCTTCTCGCCATCCAATCCCACCAGCAGAGGCATCATCAATACCACTTGTGGTTTTTGGCCGTTGGCTTTTTGTAGCTCACGCCCCATCAGCAAGTTGAACTTCTGGTCAGTACCGCCTAGCTCAACATCCGTCTCCATCGCAACAGAGTCGTAGCCTTGTAGCAATGGGTACATAAACTCATGAATCGCAATCGGCTGACCATTGTTGTAACGCTTTTTAAAGTCATCACGTTCTAACATACGAGCGACGGTCTGGTTTGAAGCCAGACGGATCATCCCTTCAGCTCCCAGTTGTGACAACCACTCTGAGTTAAATTGGATCTTGGTTTTGGCAGGATCGAGGATCTTGAACACTTGCTGCTTGTACGTTTCCGCGTTACGCAATACATCTTCGCGCGTCAAAGGTGGGCGTGTGGTGTTTTTTCCTGTTGGATCCCCCACCATTCCAGTAAAGTCACCAATCAAAAATGTCACGTCATGACCTAAATCCTGGAAAGTACGAAGCTTATTGAGGATTACCGTGTGGCCTAGATGGATATCCGGAGCCGTTGGATCCGCCCCCAACTTAATTCGTAGCGGACGATTTTCTTTGAGCTTGGCAATGAGCTCTTCTTCGGGGATCAGCTCTTCAACACCACGTTTAATCTCGGCTAAAGCGGCTTCAATACTCGCCATTCTTGTTCACTCCCACAGATTTGGCAAAAATATGATAGTGGGACATATTACTTGAATAGCGATGCATTTTGAAACCAGTTAGACTACCCGACAGCGATTTTGTTAATAATTAAATGAATTTGAACTGAACATGCTTTCTCTTTTCAATCGTCTTCCTTGGCTGCATCGAGTGTTAATCACCGCGTTTAGCGCCATTATTGTCTTCGCCATTTTTTTTCTGCCCAATTCTGAAGATTTACGTAAACCGGATGCTCAGCGAGAAGTAGGACGCCACTATCCCGTCACTCTCGATAACCAACTGGTCTCCACACCAGAGGAAGAAGTGATCGCTCCGCCCTCTGTTATGCTGCGCTGGGAAACCTACCAAGTTGCCAACGGTGAGAGTGCCGCCTTACTCTTCCAGCGAGCAGGGCTCTCATCACGCGTGCTCTACGAATTGACCTCAAGCAATAGCGATATCAACAATCAACTGTCGAAGTTAATGCCTAAAGACGAGCTGAAATTTGGCTTTGACAAAGATAATCAATTAGTTCAATTAAAACGCACCATTAGCCCTTATGAAACCTTTGTGATAACCCGTTCAGATTCTGGTTTTACCTCTGAGTTTGATAAGAAAGAAGTCACCTTCCAACTCAATTACGCCGAAGCCAAAATCACCTCTAATTTCTGGAATGCGGGTGTCGCCGCAGGGTTAAGTGCTAACCAGATCATTGAGTTAGCCAATATGTTTGGCTGGGATATCGACTTCGCGCTCGATATTCGCGAAGGCGATCAATTCAAATTGCTCTACCAAGAAAAAATCGTCGAAGGCTCTGTGATTGGTCGCGGTAATATTATTGCCGCCACTTTTATCAACCAAGGTTCAACCTTTACTGCGATTTTGGATGACAATACAGGCAACTATTACGATCAGAATGGCCGTGCCATGAAAAAGGCCTTCTTGCGTTCGCCGCTCGATTTTCGTCGCGTCTCTTCTAACTTTAATCCTCGCCGACTCCATCCAGTGACCGGGCAAATTAAAGCTCACCGTGGTACTGACTATGTGGCACCAGTAGGAACACCGATTTGGGCTGCGGGTGATGGTGTGGTTGAGAAATCCAGCTATAACCAATTTAATGGTAACTATGTCTACATTCGCCATAGCAATACCTACATTACCAAGTACCTACATTTACAGCGCCGCCTAGTTAAAACCGGAGAGCGAGTAAAACAAGGCCAGACTATTGGTACATTGGGGGGCACAGGACGAGTTACCGGCCCTCACTTACACTATGAATTCTTGGTTAATGGCATACACAAAAACCCACGTACGGTTGAATTACCACAAGCACAGTCACTGACTGGCAAAGCAAAAGAGACCTTTATTGCGAATGCGAAGCAACGAATGGAAAAGCTTGAGCGTTACAGCCAGTTGCTGTATGCCAATCAATAATCATCTCGTTGCGTACAAAAAGTTAGAGGCCAGCAATTGCTGGCCTAACTTTTATCAACATTCACTCTGTCGCTATTGCATATTTAACTCTGCGCATCTTGAGGAGCTTCGTCTTCACTTACCCCTTTTCTACGCCGCCCTAACATGAGCAAACAAGGGGTAAGCACTAAGGTCAGTACCGTAGCAAAGGCTAATCCTCCGGCCACCGCCGTCGCCAACTGTGACCACCACTGGGTACTCGGTGCTCCAAACTCAATTTTCTGATTGATGATGTCGATATTCATCTCAAGCACCATGGGCAACAAACCTAAAATCGTCGTCACCGTCGTCAGCAGCACTGGGCGCAAACGCTGCACTCCCGTGCGCAGTATCGCTTCTTCTCGGCTCAAACCACGCTTAAGCAATTGATTATAGGTATCAATCAATACGATATTGTTGTTCACCACAATCCCTGCCAGAGCAATCACTCCGATGCCAGACATGATGATGCCAAACGGTTTTTGGAAAATCAGCAATCCAGCAAAAACCCCTACGGTAGAGAAAATCACCGCGGTCAAAATCAGGAAGGCTTGATAGAAACTATTGAACTGGGTGATCAAAATGATCGCCATCGCCGCGAGTGCAACCATAAACGCTTTTTCGAGGAAAACCGCAGAATGCTCTTGCTCCTCGTTTTGACCACGGATACGAAACTCCACACTACTCGGTAAATTGAGCTCACGTAGTGCCTGTTCAATGGCTGGGAGTTCTAGCGCTAGGTTGTACCCTTCCTTGAGATCGGCCATCACGCTAATCACCCGTCGACCATCCACCCGATGAATCGTATCCTGCTTTTGCTCTGGAATAATTTGCGCAAAATTAGTGAGTGGCACTAAACCTTGCGCGGTTTTTACGCGTAGTTGGTCAAAACGTCCAATATCGCGATATTCACTCGGATAACGCACCAAAATATCGACTTCTTCGTCGCTGTCATCGGGAAGATAATCGCCAATTTTGAGGCCATTTGTCACAAACTGTACGGTATTGCCCACCAAAGTAGCATCGGCAGCAAAACGTGATGCATCATCACGTCGAATATCAATTTTCCAATCAATCCCCGGCTTACTGCCATTATCGCTTAAATTGGTCAGTGCCGGATTGGCCTCTGCCCATAACCTCACTTGCTGAGCGGCTTTATCGAGGTCGTCAGCAACGCGAGCTGAAATTTCAATCTCCAAATCATGCTCAACCGGAGGACCTGCGTCTGGAAATTTGTATTCGATTTCAACCCCTGGGAAGGTATCGGTGGCTTGCTCTAGTTCCTCAATAATCGCTTTAACACTGCGACGATATTGCCAATCAACGGGGGTTATCTGTACGACGCCGATTTCATCATCGCCACCCGTACGGGTATAGACACTTTCAAACTCATCGTGGCCTAACATCACCTGCTCAATATCACTCATGATACGATCTTTTTCATTCAGCGACAGATCGCCATAAGAGCGCACTTTGACCGAGAAAAAAGGCGGATCAACTTCAGGAAAAAACTCTGCACCTAACCCTGCTTTGCCATAAGCAAACGCAATCGCCGCAGACATCAGCAGCGCACCGCACAAAATTTTGATCGGGTGGCGAATCGCTATGGCAAGCGTGTGGTAATAGGCTTGGGTGATCCCCGTCGCTTGTGAAAAATCACCATTGTGCAGCGCCACCATCCGCGCTTGATTGGCTTGGGTCACTTTCTGCGGACGACCAAACAAACTTCCCAATACCGGAACAAAGAGTAGCGCCATCACTAAAGAGGCAGTGAGCGTCGCCATTAAGGTCAGCGGAAGGTATTTCATGAATTCGCCAGTGACATCTGGCCAAAACAGCAGTGGGGCAAAAGCGGCCAACGTGGTCGCGGTAGAGGCGGTGATTGGCCAAGCCATACGTTTCGCCGCATCGCGATAGGCTTCACTTCGATGCATTCCCTCTTGCATACGTCGATCCGCAAATTCAGTCACCACGATTGCGCCATCCACCAGCATGCCAACAGCCATGATGAGAGCAAACAGCACAACGATATTGACCGTCAGACCGAAAACGGCCAGTACCAATAACCCAGTCAAAAAAGACCCAGGAATCGAAACCCCAACCAATAGCGAAGTGCGTACGCCCAAAATCGCAATGATCACCACCACTACGAGAATGATGGCGGACAGAATATTGTTTTGTAGATCATTGAGCATGAGTTTGACATCTTCCGACTCATCCCAAATCGTTTTCACCAATAAATTATTAGGCCAATCGTCACGCGCTTGAGCTTCGCCTAACACTGCTTTGACTAGCTCAACGGTTTCAATAATGTTCTCACCAGAACGTTTTTTGATATCCAAAACAATGGCGGGTTTACCATCTAAGCGAGCTAAACTCTCAGGATCACGGAAAGATTTGCGTACTGTGGCCACATCACCGAACGTAATAACCTGCTTACCCTCGACTTTAATCGGCAGCTCTAGCACATCCTTCAACGATTCAAATACGGAAGGCACTTTGACCGAAAAGCGGCCGTAACCAGTATCAACAAATCCGGCGGCGACCACTCGGTTATTGAGTGCAATCAGATTGTAGATGTCGCTTTGATCCAGTCCATAGCTCTCCATAAGCAATGGATCGACGATGATTTCCACAATTTCTTCACGATCCCCTGCGATATCAACAGATAAGATCTGGCGAAAGCTTTCCAATTTATCGCGTAATTGACGGGCTATCAGAACTGCCGTTCGCTCCGGTACTGTACCGTAGAGCACAACAGATAAAACAGGCTGTTCCGCCGCCAGCGTCACTTCATTCACCGTCGGCTCATCACTGTCCGCCGGTAATTTGGGTTTGGCCAAATCGACCGCATCACGCACATCGGCCATCGCTTTGGCTAAATCGACGCCTACATTGAATTCCAGCACAACAGAAGCATGCCCTTCTGATGCGGTGGCCGTCATCTCTTTCACCCCTTCAATTGAGCGCATTTCCTGCTCAAGAGGACGAACAATCAATCTTTCCGCATCACTGGGAGAAATACCTTGGTGGCTCACCGAAACGTAGATGATAGGAATGGTGACATCGGGGCTAGACTCTTTGGGAATAGTCAGGTAAGTCGCCACACCCGCAACCAAAATGAACACCAGTAAGGTCAACATGGTGCGCGTACGAGACAGCGCCGCATCAATCAGAGTGAACATGGTGCGGCTCCTAGTGGGTTGCGCTGAGTTGAGTGGCGAGAACCTTATCACCATCGCGAACAAAGCCTTGTCCACGGGTAATAATATCCACTTGCTCGCCAAGTCCGGTTAACCAGACACCATCTTGTTCTGCTTTCACCAGTTGGATTGGCACAAATTTGACGTGTTCACCTTGCAACGTTTTCACGCCAAGGTTGCCTTCTTCATCGAGCGCGAGCATGGCGGGGGTGATTTTGATCGCAGCTTGAGTCATTAAACTCAACTCAACTTCTGCGCTTACCCCTGCAGGAATGGCTTGTTGTGGGTTATCGACCTCAACTTCAATGGCAAAGGTATTGGTTGCAGGCGATGAGAGCCTTGAAATATAGCGGACTTTACCTTGTGTTTGCGTGCCATCGATAAAGCGGATCCGCGCCGCTTGTTCAAGCTGTACATGTTGAATGTGTCGCTCACTGACATCAGCCTCTATCACCAATTTGTGCAGATCGATAATGGAGGCAACCGGATCGCCAATCCCAACAAAATCGCCTTTTTCGATAGGTAAAGTCTCCACGACACCATCAAAGGGGGCGCGAACTTGGGTATTATCCAGTAAACGTTGCACAGTACTGAGCGAGGATTGTGCATCTGTGAGAGCAGCAGCAGCATTGGTAAAAGCCACTTCGCCTTGCAAGCCTTTATTTTTCAGTGCACTAGCCGCATTAAACTCTTGTTGTCGCACGTTGAGCTGGGCTTTCGCTCGCTCTAACTGGGCATCCAGATCGCCTTTATCAATCAAGGCGATTATCTGGTTTTTGGTGACCATTTGCCCTTTCGCAATCTTCACCTCGGCGATCCGCCCAGCAATTTCAGCGCCAATTTTAGCCTGCCGATCCGGCGCAGTGCGTCCGTACAGCTCGATAACTTTATCGGTTTGAGTTGCGCTAAACGTTTGATAACCAACTTTGGCTAAAGGGACTTGTATTTCCGTCGCCGTTTGCGGCTCTTCGGCGTTGGAATCGCCTAAGCCTAACCAGAGTGCTAACAGAATAATGAAGGCAAAAGAAATCAACCAAGGTTGATGCAGAAAGTAGTCGCGCGCTTGACGTGAAGAAGTTTTGAGCGGAAACATAACTATTCCTTATTGTTATCGCTGCGTGACATCCTAATACGCAGCGTCGGCCAATCGAGTTTATCGACTGGCCTTATTTTCCTGAAAGATCTCAGGATTAGACGCTAAATGATGCGCCGCAACCACACGTGGTCGTTGCATTGGGGTTGTTAACGAAGAATCTTGAGCCTTCGAGACCTTCGGTATAATCGACCACTCCGCCGATCAAATATTGCAGACTCATAGGATCAACCACCAAAATGACGCCGCTATTCTCAATTTTGGTGTCACCTTCGTTGACGGTTTCATCGAAAGTAAAGCCATATTGGAAGCCGCTACAACCACCACCAGTGATGTAAACACGCAACATTAACGATGGATTTTCTTCCTCTGCGATCAACGCTTTAACACGTTTTGCTGCCGCATCAGAAAAGGATAATGGAACATTAACTTCGCTCACGATGACCTCTCTCAGTCGTGGAAAATACAACAACACCGCAAAACCCGATGTGCTGCCGATCTAATAATGATAATGGCGGCGATTATCTAATACCTGAGTTGGCCGTTCAAGTATTAGCCTTAATCCGAATCAACTTGGCGGATAAATTCGCTTTCTTGCTCGCTATTTTGCGGATGCAGATAGGGAAAATCGATCAAAATGTAGCGAAAACATTTCACCCACTGGAGCATAGGCGTACAATGCGCCCCAAAATTGGTCCGATTCATCATAAGAGGAAACTAGCATGACCAAATCAGCCGAGTTGTATCAAAAGGCGCAAACCACGATTCCGGGTGGAGTTAACTCTCCTGTTCGAGCCTTTAACGGAGTGGGTGGTTCACCGATTTTCATTGATCGTGCCGATGGCGCGCTGATTTTTGATGCCGATGGTAAAGCATACATTGACTACGTGGGATCATGGGGACCAATGATTCTCGGCCACAACCATGCGGTAATTCGTGAAGCGGTGATTCAAGCAGCACAACGCGGTTTAAGTTTCGGTGCACCCACCGAGATGGAAATTACCATGGCAGAGTTGGTGTCTGAGCTCGTTCCTTCAATGGAACAATTGCGGATGGTGAACTCGGGCACTGAAGCGACGATGAGTGCGATTCGTCTTGCGCGTGGTTATACAGGCCGTGACAAAATCATCAAGTTTGAAGGCTGTTACCATGGTCATGCTGACAGCTTACTCGTTAAAGCGGGATCTGGGGCTTTGACTCTAGGCCAACCGAGTTCACCCGGCGTTCCTGCTGATTTTGCCAAGCACACCTTAACTGCTCGTTTTAACGATCTAGACTCAGTGCGTGAGCTGTTTGCGGCCAATCAAGGTGAAATCGCCTGCATTATCGTTGAGCCCGTGGCTGGCAATATGAACTGTATCCCACCAGTGGAAGGCTTCCACGAAGGGCTGCGTGAAATTTGTGACCAAGAAGGCGCACTACTGATTTTCGATGAAGTGATGACTGGTTTTCGTGTCGCATTGGGCGGCGCTCAAGCGCACTACAACATCAAACCCGATTTGACGACACTTGGTAAAGTGATCGGTGGCGGTATGCCAGTCGGCGCTTTTGGTGGTCGCCGTGAAGTGATGCAATACATTGCGCCAACAGGCCCGGTTTACCAAGCTGGTACACTATCAGGCAACCCAATCGCGATGGCAGCGGGCTATGCCTGTCTGAATCTACTGCGTGAAGAAGGCAATGAAAAGCGCTTAGCCGCGAAAACCAAGCAACTGGCTGATGGCTTTAAATCTCTGGCCGATCAACATGGTATTCCACTTTTAGTACACCAAGTTGGCGGCATGTTCGGTTTCTTCTTTACCGAACAAGAGACAGTGACTTGCTATGAAGATGTCGCCCGTTGCGATGTAGAGCGTTTCAAACGTTTCTTCCATCTGATGCTGCAACACGGCGTTTATCTCGCCCCCTCTGCCTTTGAAGCAAGCTTTACCTCACTGGCGCACGGTTCAAAAGAGATTGAAGCCACGTTGGAAGCCGCAGATCGTAGCTTTGCGATTTTGGCATCGGAAGCGAAAGCTTAATCTACTGTGGGTCACCAATTTGCGAAGGCAGCCTCGGCTGCCTTTTTCATTGAGTGAAGATCTATTGCCAATAATAGAGACTCAGTAGCACGAGAGCGCAAATCACTACGCCAAACCACGGAATCGGTCTGCGTTTCGCTTTCTTGTCACAACATTCATTTTTATCACAACAGCCCATCTCGACCTCCAGATTGCTAAGCAGCTGAATTGGCGTCATTATAACGCTTCAAATTCCTTTAGGTGGACAACTCCTGTGTCAGAAAAAATCAAATTAGCATCCAGTCATCGCGTATTAGTTGTGGCGCTGCTCGCTTCTGCACTCGCGTGTTACTGGTTAGTCGAGCCTTACATCAACTCGATAATAATGGCCTTCATCATTTCGCTCTTGATGTTTCCAATCCATGATTGGTTTGAAAAGAAACTGCCTTCACACAACAATTTAGCGGCCTTTTTATCTTGTGTTGTGCTAACCGTTATCATCGTTATTCCCCTACTGTTTATTTTTGGGGCCATCGTTCAACAAGGCTCTAAGTTCTCACAAAACCTCTACGCATGGGTTACACAAGGCGGAATTCAGGCTCTCTTTAACCATCCTTGGGTGGTCAAAGGGCTCAGCTTAGCCAATCACTATCTGCCTTTTGAAGAGATCAGCCCCCAACAAATCGCCCAACGCATTGGTCAGTTTGCAACCACATTCGGCAGTAATTTAGTCAGTATTAGCGCAAAAATTCTCGGGGATGCCACCAGCTTCGTGATGCATTTTTTCCTGATGCTGTTTGTGCTGTTCTTCCTACTGCGCGATCACGACAAAATCATCAGTGCGATTCGCCATATTCTGCCCCTCTCTCGCAGCCAAGAAGATCGCCTGCTCAGCGAGATAGAAAATGTCTCCAAATCAGCGGTGATGGGCTCTTTTTTAACCGCCATCGCGCAAGGTGTGGCGGGCGGAATTGGCATGTGGCTGGCGGGTTTCCCGGGACTGTTTTGGGGAACCATGATGGGCTTTGCGTCCTTTATCCCCGTCGTCGGTACCGCGTTAATTTGGATCCCTGCGACACTCTATCTATTTTTAACCGGTGATACGACTTGGGCGATTTTCCTCGCCATTTGGAGTGTTGCGGTTGTGGGCTCGATTGATAACTTACTCCGCCCCTTCTTAATGCAAGGCAGTGCAGGGATGAATACCTTGATGATTTTCTTCTCCCTGCTCGGCGGTATTCAGTTGTTTGGTTTAATTGGCTTAATTTATGGCCCGCTGATTTTTGCCATCACCATGGTGCTGTTTAATATCTACGAAGAAGAGTTTCGCAGCTTTTTAGATCAGCAAGACCGAAGCTAAGTCCAAGTTAGGGTTTCATTCAAGGGGCAGAGTGTGCGAAAATCTGCCCCCTTTTCTTGAGTAGAGCGTGTCATGCAACCTTATACTGCCCCGAGTGAAATCGCCCTTCGTCAACTCGACTATTTTGCTGATAAGCATGTACTGGTCGCGGGCGAAGTTGAAGATCGTTTTCCTATCGAACTTCGTCAACATTGCGCTTCCGTTTCGGTGTTTACCACGCACTACGGCTACTATTCGCAGCTCAAAGCTTACCCTGAGATTACTCGCTACTTTGGCGAGCAATTAACAGCAGATCTCAATGCTGACCTGATTTTGCTTTACTGGCCTAAAGCCAAGCAAGAAGCGGAATACTTACTCGCGATGCTGCTGGCAAAGCTCGGTACAGGCACTGAAATTGTGGTGGTCGGTGAAAACCGCTCTGGGGTGAAGAGCATTGAAAAAATGTTCGCCGCTTATGGCCCAATCCACAAATACGACTCTGCACGCCGCTGCTCATTTTATTGGGGACACTGTGTTCATACTCCAGCCGCTTTTGATATTGAGCAATGGTTTAAATCTTACGCGGTAGACTATCAAGGTCATGAGCTGACGATCCGCAGCTTACCGGGAGTTTTTAGCCATGGCGAATTTGATCTGGGAAGTCGCTTACTGCTCGATACCTTACCCCCCCTGAGTGGTAAGGTAATCGATATTGGCTGTGGTGCCGGTGTTTTGGGCTGTGTGATGGCAAAACTCAACCCTCATATTGAGTTAGAGATGACAGACATCAGCGCTCTGGCGATTCGCTCTAGCCAAGAAACCCTAGTGGCTAACCAACTGCACGGCCACGTTTATCCATCCGATATGTTTTCCGACACCGGGCATCACTACGACTATATTGTGACCAATCCACCATTCCATTCGGGATTGGAGACCAGCTATAGCGCCACAGAGCGTCTTCTTGCCGAATCTGTAGATCATCTTGCTTCGGGAGGCTCGATCTGGGTGGTGGCAAACAGCTTTTTGAAATATCCGCCAATTCTTGAGCAAGCGTTTGGTCACTGCGATATCGCCGCTAAAACCAATAAATTTGCCATCTATCACGCAAAAAAATAACTCGTTACATTTTGCCGCTTTTAACGTAAATCAGCCTCAAAAGCGGCATTCTCCTCACGTTTTTTGCGTCTATGCCCACGCTTTAGCTTGGACTTACTTGTCAAAGTAAAAAAACTCGTTAATTTCGTTACTTTAGGTTTTTCTTGTCTATCACCCACTCATGCTTGGCGATCGCCGCAGAGTTTCACCGAAAGTAACACCTTAATTATGTTTAGGTTCTATCGAAAACAAAAATTCAAACGCCTGCAAAATACCTTGATGGCTGCATTTTTGGCCCTCAGCATTATTCCTTTGACCATTACTGCGTTGTTTTTCCTACATTCACACAGTAAAGATCTGGAGCAGCAGAGTACCTCTTACCTCGTTTCTGTTCGGGATAATAAACAGCAACAGGTCATCGACTACATGATGGCCAAAGAGTCGGAAGTGATGGGTTTTGTTCGCTCCGAGCTGGCTTATGCCAGTGGCGGGCGTTTTTATGGTCTGGTGAATGCTTTCCAGCGTTTAGACGTCAGTATTGAAGCGGCTCGTGAACATGCTCAGCAGCGCTATATCACCGGATCGGGTGACCAAATAAAAACCTCGGTGCTCCCCCAATCAAGCAGCTACGTGGGCAGTGAACGCTATCGACTGCTGCATAAACGCTACCACTGGGCTTACTTAGAACTGCTGAAACGGTCGGACTTTGATGACATTTTATTGGTCGATATTGATGGCAACGTCGTTTATTCGATTTATAAATACGACAATTTTGGCACCAACTTATTAACGGGCAAATACCAAGACACCAATCTAGGCCATACCTTCAAGCGTTTAGAACAAACGGTCAATGAACAGCGCAAAACCAACGAAGATTTCACCCCTGTCGTGATTTCTGATTTCGTGCAAGAGGATGGCAAACAATACGCTTGGCTTGGCGCACCGATTATTCAGCAAGGCTACTTGCATAGTTACGCGATGTTCCGCTTGCCAAGTAACGCGATCACCAAACTCATCGCAGAAGGCAGTAGCAATCCTTCGATGCAAACCATTTTGGTGGGACAAGATCACCGCTCAAGAACCTTAACTTCCGCCGAAATTGCGGTTGAAAAAAGTAAAGCTGTGGTCGATTTAGCCTTATCGGGCAAACGCGCCGTAGGCACTTACACCAATACCGATGGTGAACAGATCATCGCGGCCTACGCACCGATCAATTTGAAAAATATCCATTGGGCTCTGGTGGTTGAACTGCCAGAGAAAGAAGCGTTTGCTCGCGTTCGTCAGTTAGAGAAACTGTTTGTTTTTGCGATGTTGACGGCCATCGTCTTAGTGGTCATCGCCTCGCATTACCTTTCCAATTTCATTACCTCACCGCTTTTGAAGCTGACATGGGCAGCCGAACGTGTTTCGGCAGGCGATCTTGATGAAGCCATGATCAATACCGAACGCAAAGATGAAATTGGTCGCTTGGCGGTAAGTTTTGAGCGTATGCAGCGTTCCATTCGCGAAAAAATATCGCTGATCAAATCGCAAAATAAAGAGTTAGAAAGCAATTTACTGATCATTCGTAAGCAAAACGATGAGTTACAGCTAGCGAATAAGCTAAAAGATGAGTTCCTCGCGACCACATCACATGAATTACGCACCCCATTGCATGGCATGATTGGTATTGCCGAAGCCCTGATCTCGGGGGCAAATGGCCCGATTTCAGCAGCGCACAAGTATCAACTCGACATCATTATCAGCAGTGGGCAGCGCTTAGCGACTCTGGTTGATGATCTACTCGATTACCACAAAATGCGCTATGGCGCGCTGGATATTCAAAGGTGTGCCGTTGATTTATCGAGCGCTACGCGCTTAGTCTTGGAGCTTTCTCACCATTTACTTGGCAAGAAAACGCTGCGCATTATTAATCAAGTCTCAGAACAACCGGTCTGGGTTTCTGCGGATCCTCAACGCTTAGAGCAAGTCCTGTATAACTTGATCGGCAATGCCATTAAGTACACTTCCGAAGGCAAAATTGTTATCTCCGCAACCTATATTGACGATAAAGTGCGAGTGCAGGTGGTGGATACAGGTCAAGGGATTCCGGCAGAACAACTGGAGCACATCTTTGAGCCATTGATTCAAGCGGGCCATGATGCGAGTCGCTATCGTCAAGGCGCAGGACTCGGGCTTTCCATCAGTCGTCAGTTAATCGAATTGATGCACGGCACTCTCTACGTAAGTAGTCAGCCGATGGTTGGCACTACCTTTAGCTTCACGCTGCCTCTGGCGAGCGAAGAAGAGATTGCTCAAGCGCGCTTGACCGAGCTCCCCCACTTCCAAGCACCGGAAGTGTTGGATACTGAACTGCCCGAACAAAGCAACTTACCCGAAAATGAACATGGCCCACTTCTGTTGGTCGCCGATGATGAACCAGTCAACCTGCGTGTGCTGGACAGCTTTTTACGTCTTGAAGGTTATCGCGTACATACCGCGCAAGATGGCCATCAAGTACTTGAAGCAATTAAACGTGAAAAACCTGAACTGGTATTACTCGACATCATGATGCCAGGCATGAGCGGTTATCAAGTGTGTGAAAAACTTCGACAAACTTACGACCACGCTGAACTGCCTATTATTATGCTGACGGCTCTCAACCAATCTGATGACCGGGTACGAGGGTTTGAAGCTGGAGCCAATGACTACTTATCCAAACCATTCAACAAACAAGAGCTGGCCGCGCGCATTGTCGCTCACCTCACGGCGAGCAAAGCCGAACTGCGCCGCATTGAGAATGCCCAACTGCAAAAAGAGTTGAAACATCGCGCTATGGTAGAAGCGAGCCTATTGGAAACCCAAGGCCGATTATTGGAACAGTTAGAATCTGCGCCAGAAGCGATTTTGTGCGTTAAAGAGGGCAATAAAGTACGTTTTGCTAACGAAGCGGCAGCACGTTTATTTAGACGTACCCCTGAGCAGCTCAAACGCTCCAACGCCGAAGAACTGATTGCACCTAAATTCTTGAATATTGAGCAAGAGCATTACTGCGGCAATATTGATGTTTACGTCGATGATGTGCGCCAGCACCTCTCTGCCGATGTCCTTCGCTTGCCGCAAGGTTCTGGCTTACAAGCGATGTACATTTTTAATGTCGGCGGCAGCGTCAATGCCGCGCGGATTCATAACCTCGAAACCGCGGTAGAAGCTCTGTCTAGCTATGCCTTCGAAGGCGATAAAGACAAGCTGCAAAAACTCAAGGAACTGGGTGGTGAGTTTACTCGTCTTGCAGATAAAGCCTCGGGCGAGTATCAATCGAAACAAGATTTGATGCGTGCCGTGTTAGTCGAAGCCATGACCAGTGCCTTGAACTATTGGGAACGAGTCTCAGGGCAAAGCAAGTTCACGTTTGCCGAACAAAGTGGCTTGTGGCGCGTTTATCTTGACCGCAGCACCCTACAAACTCGCACCCTAGACAAATACCTACGAATTGAGACACTGCCTAAAACACCGCGTTGGCGAACTGTACTGAACTCGCTCGACTATATTCTTGAGCATTGCAAAGAAGCAGGCCCTGAACGCACTCACATCGAAATGCAGCGCGATAAATTGCAAAAACTCCTGACCAGTGAATAAAGCAATCCGCAAGCGAGCCATAAAAACCACCGCAG
>NZ_WPDC01000036.1:0-36274 GCF_035615595.1 Vibrio sp. R-1
TGGATACTCGCCAAGTACACTCGATCTTGCTGTTGATGGGCGAGAGTCACGGTATCGTGAGCGCTTTTGAAAAAGCGGACTTTTTGAAGTTTATCGAGGTCTTTTCCCAGCAATGGTCACTGCTCAACGATATGGAACGTGAAGAGCAGCGCCGCTTGGAGCTGAAACAATCGCTGACGGATATTGAACGCGACTCGGCGCAGCGCTCACTGGCCAATGCGTTATCGCGTACTTTGATTGGTGAAAGCGCTGCGATGCAAAAGCTGCGTGAGCAGATTGTCTCTGCCGCTAACTCTCAGCTCTCGGTCATGGTGCAAGGTGAAACTGGCACGGGTAAAGAGTTAGTCGCCGCGGCTGTGCATGAACTTTCGTCACGTAAGTCTGCGCCGTTTGTTGCGATCAACTGTGCGGCGATCCCTGAGCATCTACTGGAAAGTGAACTATTTGGTTACTGCAAAGGGGCATTTTCTGGAGCGGACAGCGATAAACAGGGACTTATCGCACAAGCGAATGGTGGCACGCTATTTTTGGATGAGATTGGCGATATGCCGCTCACCTTACAAGCCAAATTATTGCGTGTGCTTGAATCGCGTACTTTCCGACCGCTCGGTGGTAAGCAGGAGCTCAGTTCCGATTTCCGTTTGGTATCGGCCACACACGTCAATCTGCTGGATCAAGTACGCAAAAAAGAATTTCGCCAAGATCTCTATTACCGTCTATTCCAGTATCCGATCACCTTGCCGCGTCTGGCGGCACGCTTGGAAGATATTGAGCTGCTCAGTGAGCACTTTGTGCGCGTGTTCAACTTGCAACATAACACGCGCATTCGTGGTTTGAACTATCGAGCCATCGACTGCCTTAAGCAGTACGACTTCCCGGGAAATGTGCGTGAGCTGAAACATTTGATTGAGTTTGGCTGCGCGCAAACAGCGGATGGTACGCAGGTGGAAGCCAGTTGCTTTGCCCATCGTTTACAAACCCTACCCTGTCTTGCGCCTGAAGCGACGCCGGTAGCCGTTTCTGTCGAAACTGAGAACGTGGATATTGAATCCTCGGTTGCGCTGGCTGGAGAACCGAATTTTGCGGTTATCCATGATTTGAAACAGGCGGTCAGTCAGTTTGAAGCGTTGATCATCAGTGAGCGTTTGAAGCGCTTTGCTGGCGATCGCGCGAAAGCGGCGAAAAGTCTCGGTATCCCTAAGCGTACCTTGGCCTACAAGTGCCTGAAATTGGAGATCAAAACCCCATGAGAATTACCGTTTTAGTGGTCAGTTTGATCTTGGGTTGCGCGGGCTCTGCGCATGTTTTAGCAGCATCGCAAGATGCGGGATCACAGGTTGAGCAAGCTGAGCTGTGCCGCGAAATTCCTGCGCGTTTAGAGCGTTTGGCTTGTTTTGACCGTGTCTTTGCCACGCCCCTTGAGCAAGTGGCTATCGCACCGTCCAATCCTTATCCCGCAGAGTGGCAACGCGCCATGGCGGCATTGTCTGAGTTGCAGTCCGAAGCGGGTTGGGTATTAGGCACGCAAGGTGAAGGGCAGGGCAGCAGCGCTTGGATTGCTTTGCCTGCGCAAAATCGCAGCTCAGGGGAAACATCTCCGCCAGTGCTCTTGCTCAGTTGCATTAATAACCTGAGCCGCATTGAGCTGGCTTTACCGAAAGAAGTGGCTGATGCACGGATTCAAGTCTCTATCCGACACGAGACACAGTTCTGGCGCAGTGACGATCACGGCGTACTGTTTTCCTCGGCTCGCGGCATGCCTGCGATCGAAATGATGAAATTGGCTGCCAGTGAGTCTCGCCTGTTGCTGCGCTCTAATGCGCCCTTTGCTGACGGGTTACAGTTTGATACTCGAGGTGTCAATGAAGCCCTTGATGCTTTGCGCGAACGCTGTGGTTGGTAAGGAGCCCGTATGGAAATGACTGAATACCGTCAGTGTGTGGCCAAACCGATCAGCAGTAGCAATCCTGTCGGAGAGCGGCTAGTCGATCACCCACTGTTTGATTTTATTGAAGATCAGATGATGAAAGTGGGCTCTCTCTCTCACGCTTCAGTGCAGTGGGATGAAGTGGAGCACAGCACTCTCAAACTGCTTGGTGAACAGAGTAAAGACATCAAGCTTTTGGTTTACCTGCTTCAGTGTCTGCATAACCAAGTTACCCCGACGCGCCTTATTACCTCGTTTGCGGTGATGAGTGAGTTCCTCAATCAATATTGGAACGACAGTTACCCAGCGCCGGGCGCACGTGGCAATCTGCCGCGACGTAAATTTTTCAGCCAGATGGCGCAACGTTTTACCACAGTGATCGAAAAGTTCGATTTTCATCATCTGGATGAAGCGGATCGCCAAGCGCTGCAAGCGGCGGTTGAAGAGTGGCAACAAGCCGTTGAGAAACAAGGGCTCTCTTCTGAGTTGGTGGAGTCTGTGGTGGTGCGAATTACCGCGGAGATCAAACGCGCAGAGCAGCGCCAGCAAGTGACGGCGCAAAGCAGCGCGGAGCGTGAAACACCAAGTGCTGCAACGTCTTCTCCTGCGGCGAGCATGGTGGTGGATCATTCGAGTGACAAAGCAGCGAAACAAACCCTACTCAAAGTGGCAGATTTTCTTGCCGAACAAGAGTTTGGTATCGCGCTGTCGATTCGTCTGCGCCGCTTTGCGGTGTGGGGCAGCATTACCTCATTGCCCGATCATAAACCCGATGGTGAAACACTGCTGCGTGGAATGCAGGCGGATCGCGTCAAGGATTACCAAGATCAACTCCGTCACCCCGATTTAGCCTTGTGGCGCAAAGTCGAACAGAGCTTAACCATGGCTCCTTATTGGTTTGAAGGACAGTGGATGAGTTACACCATTGCCCAGCAACTCGGCAAAAGTGATTGGTGTCAGGCGATTGCCGAAGAAACACAACAGTTTTTACGTCGTTTGCCTTCGCTGCTTGAGCTCAAATTCAAAGGCGGAGAGCCGTTTGTCAGCGATTCGGTCAAAGAGTGGCTGGCGAGCGTAGGTCAGAGCCAAGGTGCTGCGGGGCAATCGGTCGGCGGAGATTGGCAAGAGAAGCGTAAAGAGGCGTTTCAACTGGCTAAAGAAGGTGGAATCGCGGTGGCACTTTCCATGCTCAATGATGGCTTGGTCAGTGCGGTGGAGCCGCGTGACAAATTTTACTGGCGATTGCTATCGGCGGATCTGCTGCGGGCAAATCATCTCGATGCGATGGCTGGTGAACAGTATCAAACTCTACTCAATCAGGTAACGACGCTGTCTGTTCCTGAGTGGGAGCCGAGTTTAGTGGAACAAATTCAAAGATATACAACGTCAGAGTAAACAAGGACACAATTCATGTGGAAATTCATTGTTGGAATAGTAAGGCGGCTTAAACCCACGGTGGTGGCAGCACTTCCCATTTTGCTATTCACTACGTTCATTTTGCTGAACGTTGCCATTTGGTGGGCAGGCCCTTGGTTAGAAGTGGCTGGCTATAAACCGCTAGAGTCGATCATGGCTCGAGTTGTGGCAAGCAGTCTGTTTACTCTCGGCTGTTTAGCCGTGTGGGGCATTTGGCAGTGGCGTAAGCTGCAAGCTTTCAAATCGGAACAAAAGCGCGAAGAGCAACTGCGCCAAGATCCGATCAAGGTGTATGAGCAGCGCCAAGAGGTTGAACTGAATCAGGTGATGCTCAACATGAAGCAGAGCCTAAATAAACACAACTACTTGTATGCACTGCCTTGGTACTTGGTTCTGGGTTTAGAAAATGCGGGTAAAACCAGCCTGATCAACCGTTCTGGTCAGAACTTTGTCTTCTCTTCGGTCATGCGAGCTTCGGGACAAAAAAGCGAAAACCCATACTCGTTTGATTGGTGGATTGGTGATGAATCTGTCCTGATTGATCCTGATGGTGAGCTGTTAACGCAAGGCAATCGTAGTGAAGAGAATGATGGTGCGTTAGAGCGCCGCTTATGGTTGCATTTTGTCGATTGGCTCGACCGCACTCGTAGCCGCCGTCCGCTAAACGGCATCGTGTTGGCGTTGGATGTGGCGCATCTTGCTACCGCCACAGCTTCAGAGCGTAAAGCTTATGCCAATTTGCTGCGTGCTCGTCTGCGTGAGTTGATGGAAACCTTATCGACTCGTTTGCCGGTGTACATTGCACTGACTAAGCTCGACTTATTGCACGGTTTTGAGCCTTTCTTTAAGCACTACACCAAGAGTCAGCGCGAAGAGGTGTTGGGTTTTACCTTCTCAATGGACTCGGTAGATAACCTAGATTCTTGGTTGGAAGAGTTTGCCAGCGAGTACACTCAATTTGTGTCACGAGTTAATGGCATGCTACCACATGCGGTCGCAGCGCCAATGACGCTTGAAGAACGTAACGCGATTTACAGCTTCACGCGTCAAATCTCAGGTTTGAAAGAGATTTTGCAACAGTTTTTCCAAGAGGCTTTGGCGAGCGATCAATTCTCAACGTCAGCGCTGGTGCGTGGTGCTTATTTCACGTCGGTTTATCAACAAGGTGTTCCCACCAACGCTTTTGATGATGCGGCTTCCCGTCGTTATGGTCTGTCTCATGCGATTAATACGGCGCAGCGCGCAAAAAACTCCACGGTCTATTTCACGCAAAAATTGTTTACCCACATCATCTATCCTGAAGCAGGTTTAGCGTCGGATAATTTCCGGGTTGCAAAAAACAAACGCCGTTTGATGGGGCTCTCTTTTGTCGCATGCTCAGTGGCGACTTTGCTGTTGGCGGGTACTTGGTATCGTAACTACCTCAATAACGTGCAACACGCCGATACTGTATTAACCAAAGTGAATCAGTATAAAGAGCAGTTCCCGACCAGCCGTTCACTGGCCTCACAAAGAGAGGTATTGGATCCGCTGAATAAGATCCGTGAGGCGACACTGGAGTTTGGTTTCTTCCGTGATAAACCTCAATACATCTCCGATTTTGGTCTCTACCAAGGGCACACCATTGGCCCGAAAGTAGAAGAGACCTACTTAAACTTACTCGAAACCCGCTTCTTGCCTCTGTTGATGGCGGACACCATTGTCGCGCTCAATCAAGCTGAGACAGATGAAGAAAAATTAGCGGTGCTGCGTGTGTATCGCATGCTGGTCGATAAAAGTGGTCGTTACCAAGACTATGTGATGGATTATTTTGCAAAGTATTGGCAAAAATCCTTCTCAGGTCAGCGTCAAATTCAGGAAGAGCTGCTCGGTCACTTAGATTACGCGATGCGTCATACGGATCTCACTGCAGAGCGTCTCAATGGTGATAAAGGGGCGGAGCAGGTGATGCGCCCTTACGATAAAGTGATTGCTCATGCTCAGGTTGAACTGGGTTCAATGCCAAACGACCAGCGCGTCTATCGTAACTTGAAGTTGAGCGCACAAACGGTGCTTGGTCCTTCGGTTAACTTGCGTAGCTTGATTGGGCCGGTGTTCGATGTGGTGTTTGAAGAGCGCGTTCTTAACAGTAGCAGCCTGTTTATTCCTCAAATGCTCACCAAGCGTGGTTTTGATGACTACTTTATGCCGCAATCTGAATCGGTCTCTGAGTTGGCACTGATTGACAGTTGGGTTCTGGGACAGAGCAAAACGGCGCAGTTTAGTGAAGCAGACAAGCAGGCACTGCGCGAAAAAATCCGCGATCTTTATGTGGCGGATTACACCAACACATGGCGCGCGGCACTCAATGAAATTGATGTGAAGTATTTCAATGACATCAATGATGCGGTCATGGTTTTGGAAAATATCACCAGCAACCTTGAGCCGATGCAGCGTCTATTGCGCACATTAGATGACAACACCCAACTGTACAGTGCGTTACCTAAAGATGAATCGGCGTTAAAAGAGCTGCTGAAAAGCCCGAAATACAAAGTGGCTTCGATGATTGAAACTCCATTTGCCGATCTGAACGGTATGCTCAAGCCGGTGGGCAGCAAACCAGCTTACATGACGGAAGTCTTGGCTTCGGTGGATGAGCTGAAAAGCTACTTGAAATCGATTCAAGATGCTCCCGATGTTGGTATGGCGGCGCTCGATGCGACCAAAGCGCGGGTCAAACTGGTTAATGCTGACCCTATCTATACCTTAAAGCGTATCTCGTCGGGATTGCCGAAGCCGCTGGATAGCATGATGGCAAAGCTTGCAGATGAGAGCTGGTATGTGGTCAAGCAAGAAGCGATCAAGCATCTTGAAGTACGCTGGACGGAGGATGTGTATAAAACCTTCCAAAGCAAGCTGGCTGGGCGTTATCCATTCAACCCCGCATCAAATAAAGATGTGGCCTTGGCCGATTTTGAAGCCTTCTTTGCGCCGAATGGCACGTTAGACAATTTCTACAATCAGCAACTGAAGATGTTTATTGATGAGAACATCAGCGTCGAGTCGGATGACTCAGCGCAGTCGATCATTCGTAAAGAAGTGCTGGATCAGATTAAGCAAGCGCAGAAAATTCGTGAGGCTTTCTTCAACCGTAAAGGGATTTTGGATGTCAGCTTCTCGGTTGAGCCGCTCAGTTTGAGTAACAACAAGCGTCGTAGTGTGCTGAATGTGGATGGTCAGTTCTTAGCTTACAGCCATGGCCCGCGTGAAAATGTCGAGCTGATTTGGCCTAACACGCTGCGTGATTCTGCGGTGTCTAAGGTGACCTTGATTCCAACCCAAACCAATATGTCACCGCGCAGTTTGCAAATCCAAGGACCGTGGGCATTCTTCCGCTTATTGGATCAAGGTGATGTGGTTTCGGCGAGTCAAACGTCGGTTGATTTCAAATTTATCGTCGATGGCGGTGAGATGATCTACCGTATTAACGCAGAGGCCGATGCCAACCCATTTACCGAACGCCTGTTCAAGTCGTTTAAACTGTCTAAAACACTCTATTAATAGGTTGCCAGAGCGAGTTTTTCGCTCTGGCTTTTTAGGACGAAGTTGTGATGTCCAATGTGATTTTTATTGATAACGTTTGCTACCGATTAACCAATGATTCTGAGGAAATTCGCGGATTAGAGCCCTATGCGAAGGTTCGTGAGGAGATAAACCGCCGCTTCAATCCGATTGCCGGGGGCACGGATTGGGCAGTGGTAAAAGAGTACTGTGAACAACTGGCCTGTAACCAAGGGATGGATTTTCTGATCTGCGGTTACTATGCGGTAGCCTGCCTGAAAACTCAGGGGCTGGCGGGGTATGCCACTGGTATGGAGCTGATGAGTGCAAGCCTTGCCAACCAAGATGAGTGTGATGTGAAAAGCGCCAAAGTGCGCAAAGAGATCCTCGATTGGGTCAATGCACGTGTGGTGCAGGAACTGAAAGCACTTAAACCAACTTATGAGTCGCTGCGAGATCTGTATCGGGCTGAGCGCCATTGCGATCGGTTACATCAGCTGTTTGAACAGCAACAAACCGAATACAAAGTAGACTTTGAAGGGGTCGGGTTTGCTCTGTTTGAACACATAGACAGAATTGAAACCCAATACCACAGCTTATTGAAAAAGCAGGAGAAGGCTCAGCCACCTAAGCTTAAGTTTTGGCAGCGCGGTTACGCGTTGTTCACTCTAGGTGTACTTGGGGTTGCACTGGGAGTGGTGGGGGGCTATTGGGGGTGGCCTTGGTTTTATACCACGCCTTATGCCGCGCCACAGCGCATCACCACGTTGAATGAGTCCTCTCAAACTCAAGCACTGCTCAACGACTCTTCCACAAGTGAGCGTGCGCGTTGGCAACATGATCTGATCCCACTGTATCGCGATACTTTGCAGCAGAATTTAACCATCTCGTTTAGTGAACCTAAGCGACATGCCATCACTCAGCTGAATCTATTGCGCACACTTTATCCTGAAAACGAGCAAGTGAATGCACTGAGTCAAGAGTTTGCCCTTCAGCAGCAACAAGCGTTGGAGCAAACCGCGCTGTTCGTGGCTAAGTTCAGCGAAATTCGCACCAAAATGGCCAATATCGCGTTACTGGCTAAGCGGGGGAAATGGGCTGAGTTAGAAAAGCAGACCAAATCATTAGAAGAGTTCGCGGTCAGCCTATCACCGATTTATGGTCGAGTTGACTATGTGCAAGGCCTCCTTGAACAAGGCGATGTAACAAATGCCCAGAAAGAGTTTGCGATCCTCAAACAAAGGCTAGATAGCCTAAGTTGGAAAATTGCCGAGCTTGAGCAGCGTATCGGCGATGCGGCTTTGTTGCAGTGATGGCTGAAGGAAGAGGTGGGGCAAAAACTCGCTCATAGGCAGTTTTTTGCTTGATTGGGGCAAGGGATTGCTCAGTGATCAGAGTTAACCCTGGTGCGAAACAGGGAAAAGTAGACAAAAAGCTGGCATTGAGTTTGCCATTGACTGCCACACAATATTTTCAACGCACCATTTTCAACGAACCATTTTCATCGAACTTAAGATGGCCACATATCGAGTGCTATCGTCGAAAAAAAGAACAAGGAAAACAGCATGGCAAGGTTACAGTTTCAATTAAAGGTGGATGGCCTTGAGGATGAATCCCTCGTCGTACGCGGATTTGAAGGGCAAGAGTCCTTGTCTGATTCTGTATGGCGCAGTGAACCCTGCTATGGTTTTCGCTATCAGGTTGATTTAGCCAGTGCGCTAAGTAACCTCACTGCTGAGCAATTTGTCGACCAAACCGCGCATTTAACCATTCTGCGTGACGGGCAAGTGGTGCAGCAAATAAACGGTATTGTGCGTCAATTCAGCAAAGGGGATACCGGCCATCGACATACTTTCTATTCATTAACGCTAGTTCCTGCGTTGGAAAGGCTTTCTTTACGCAGTAATAGCCGTATTTTCCAGCAGCAAAGCGTGCCAGAGATTATCTCTATTTTACTGCAAGAGATGGGGATTGAAGATTACGCCTTTGCCCTTAAGCGTGAGTGTGCCCAGCGAGAGTTTTGTGTACAGTATCGTGAAACAGATTTGCAGTTTTTACACCGTATCGCCGCCGAAGAAGGCTTGGTATACAGTCACCTACATGAAGCGCAGAAACACACGCTACTGTTTACCGATAGCTCGGACAGCCAACCGAAGTTAGCCAAGCCAGTACCTTATAATGCGCTTGCGGGTGGCGAGATCAATCTCCCTTATGTGGTCGATCTGCAATTCAAGACCACCGCGCAAGTGAGCCATACCGAGCTAAAGGATTACAGCTTTAAAAAGCCAGCTTACGGATTTACTCAGCGCACGCAGGGTAAAGACATCGCTTATCAGCAGCCAAATTATGAGCATTTTGATGCTCCGGGACGCTACAAAGACGATGCAAATGGCAAAGCCTTTAGCCAAATTCGCTTAGAGTATTTACGCCGTGATGCTTTGCTTGCTGATGCGAAGAGTGACGAACCTTTGCTGCTGGCGGGAGTGCGTTTTGACTTGCAAGATCACCTTGATCACGCAATGAATCGAGATTGGCTCGTGGTACAAGCCAATCACCAAGGGACGCAGCCACAAGCGTTACAAGAAGAGGGTGGTTCAGGCGCTACCACTTACAGCAATCAGCTAAAACTTATTCCCGCTCACATCACTTGGCGAGCAAGGCCTTGTGCTAAGCCGCAAGTGGATGGTCCCATGATCGCCACCGTAGTTGGGCCACAAGGTGAAGAGATTTATTGCGATAACTTTGGTCGCGTGAAAGTGCATTTCCCGTGGGATCGCTACTCAAGTAGCAACGAAAAAAGCTCTTGCTGGGTGCGAGTGGCACAAGAATGGGCGGGTAGCCAATACGGTAGTATGGCGATTCCGCGAGTTGGCCATGAAGTGATTGTTTCGTTCCTGAATGGCGATCCGGATCAACCCATCATCACGGGGCGTACGTACCATGCGACCAATACCGCGCCTTACGCCTTGCCTGACCACAAAACCAAAACCGTGCTGCGCACTGAGACTCACCAAGGGCAAGGCTACAACGAACTGAGTTTTGAGGATCAAGCGGGCAGCGAACAGATTTTGCTGCATGCACAAAAAGATTGGGATGCGTTGATTGAGCATGATCACACCGAAGTGATCCGCCACGATCAGCATCTCACTGTGGACAATGACCGCTTTACTCGCATCCAGCGCAATCAACACGTTACCATCGAAGGCGAAAGCCGTAGCAAAATCGCACTCGATAGCAGCCATGAAGTCGGCGCGTCACTACAACACAAAGTCGGGCAACGCATTGCTGTCGAGGCGGGTAAAGAGATTTCACTCAAAAGCGGCGCAAAAATCGTGGTTGAAGCCGGAGCGGAGTTAACCCTAAAAGCAGGGGGCAGCTTTGTAAAAGTCGATGCAGGTGGCGTGCACTTAGTCGGTCCTGCCATTAACCTAAACGCGGGCGGCAGTGCAGGCAGCGGTAGCGCTTATGGCGGGCAATTAGCGGCAGCGCCAAGAATGTTAGCGCAAGCTAAACCAGTAGCAGAATTGGTTCAGCCGGATATTGCTGCCTCAATACAATCAGGCGCGGCGCGTGTTATTGATGTTGCATCACTCCCCACTATGATGCCGAGTTCAGCCAATAACACAGCAAATGATGAGCCTGTGGCCGAAGAGAAAACACCGGAGCGAATTTTAAAATCCGATCTTCTCAAACCATCCGATGAGTTAGAGAAACTCGCCAAGCGACAAGCGAGTGCTTATCGTCAAGGTAATCACAGCGATGAGGTTAAGTTATTACAAGAAGCGCTCATAAAACTGGGGTTTGATCTCGGGAAAGCAGGAGCTGATGGTGACTTTGGGAGCAAAACTAAAACCGCGATTGAGCAGTTCCAGAAAAGCTATCAACCAAGCCACCAAACCCACCCGTCTTACAGCATTGGCCCCGTTGACGGTATTGTCGGCAAAGGTACACTACTGGCACTAGACGAAGCCTTGATGGATGGGTGGGAATCAACTTGTGAATGCAAACTAATGATTAACTTTGATTTTATTAAAGAGCTTGAGGGAGTAAAAAAACATGGGTATGTTCCTGATGTTAAGGGTAGTAATAGTGGTGTAACTATTGCCTCTGGACTTGATCTAGGAGCACGATCTAAATCAGATTTAATTACTTTAGGTTTGCCAACTTCTTTAATTGATAAACTTACACCTTATCTTGGGTATAAAAAGCATGATGCCGAAGCTATTTTAGCTGAAAATCCGCTCTTAATAAGTGATCAAGAATTAGATATTCTCGTATCGAAAGTAAAAGAATCAGAAACTAATCGAATTGTTGATTTATATAATCGTATGTCTAAGGTGAAAAAGTTTGAATGTTTACCATGGCAAGCTCAAACAGTAATTGCCTCAGTAGCATATCAATATGGCTATTTACCTTCGGAAACAAAAGATTTCTGGAAGCAAGCTATTGAACAAAATTGGTCGGCAATGTATGGTAATCTAATGAATTTTGGTGATAAATATTCAACTCGTAGACAAAAAGAAGCAAAATTAATAGGGGAAATAAAGTGAAAAAAATATTGGTTTTTATTTTTTCTGGACTAGTATCTTATGCGCATGCATTTCCATTGAATGAAATATATAATTCATTGGATATTACATCTTTTAATAGTTCTCTAATGCAAAAGTTATCAGAAGAACAGCGCTATTTTCCACAGATAGATTTGCCTAAACCCGATATGTCAAATGAATCAATTCTTATTGAAAGTGATTATTGGAAATATGAGTTTAAATTTTTTAAAGAGACTGATGTTGGTATACATGTTTGTTTTATAGATAAGGCAAAATGGGGCAGTTATGATACGCAGACACCTATGATCATACGTAAGTATGGAAATGAGTACGTGGCTATTAAAGCTATTACTGATGTTTGTGAGGATTTTGCAAAATAATAAATTTCCAGAGTCATGTTTTTGTGTGTTTTATTTCCAAGGGATTTTTCTTTATGATAAGTAGAATTACTTAAGATGGTAATATAAAATGCGGCTCTGTTTGTTTTTAATTGCACTATTGATTTCTTCTAATAGCAAGGCTAATGACAAAGTAAGATGTGATACTTTAACTAATAGTCCATATGATTTTTACGGTAAAGGATCTATATTTGGAGCAAGAGTAGTTTTTCGGTATATTCAATATGATGAAAGATATTTGAAAATTTACTTTGAGTCTTCTAGCGGTGCTAGTGAGTATTATTCATCCTACGAGTTTTATTTTTTGCCATTTCAAAATGACTTTTTATTAAAGAAAGTAATCAAGACTTATAATGTTGAAGTTTCAGATGGATTTGATTTAGCAAAAAAATAGTTCTACCTGATATATATATGAGCAAGTTTAATTTTGAATCATTTTTAGAAAATTTTTAAAATTTATTGTGGAGTTTTTACACCCAGAGTAAACTCTGGGTGCTTTCTCCGATCACAGCACACAATATTTAGCGTAAGAGCCTGCTTCTTTGGCTGTCCAGTCACCTTTGGATTTCTCATCCATATCTTCGCACCAAGATTTGCTACCGACTTCGTTGTTGAAAATGCAGTGTTTGGCGAAGTCGAGCGTGTCTTGAGTATTCCACTCGCTTTTGGGTTTTTCGCGCATATCTTCACACCAAGCTTTGCTGCCCACTTCGCTACAGGCCGAAAGCGTAAGCGCACTCATGATCACCAGCAGAGTGTTTTTCATCAATTATCCTCATCAAATCTTCATTACTTGCTGCCACTATACCGAACCGAGATGCCGCTGTGTTAAATCGGCGCGAAATGATCACCGTTCGACCCTATCACTATTCATCAAAGTGAGTATTCAGTACATCATTTTGCTGATCGTTTTCACACTCTGTGGATTTGTCTCGTGCAAACTTAATTGAGTAAACTATTATGTCATCGAAACGTTTCGATGTGCATTTTTTCGCCAACTGAAAGTGATGCTGTCGTTATTCAAACGTGAATCAATAAAAGGTATCACCATGAAAAAAAGTACCCTACTAAACTCTGAACTCTCTTACTTGGTAGCAACACTCGGCCATACCGATGAAATCACGATCTGTGATGCTGGGCTGCCAATCCCTGATGAAGTGACGCGTATTGATCTCGCGCTGACTCACGGGGTGCCTTCTTTTTTGGAAACAGTACGGGTGATTTTGTCTGAATCGCAGATTGAAAGTGTCATCGTGGCACAAGAGTTTGCTCAAGTAAGCCCTGTGTTGCATGAAGCCTTATGTCGCGAGCTGAAAGCAGAAGAACAATTGTGCGGTAAGCCAATTGCCATCCAATACATCAGCCATGAAGCGTTTAAACAACGCACGTTGCAAAGCCGCGCAGTAGTGCGCACCGGTGAATGTACGCCTTATGCCAATGTGATTTTCCAAGCGGGTGTCGTGTTTTAACCACGCCCAACCATGGAGGAACCACTATGACTCAAGCAATTTTAGCCCTGAGCCAAATTGAAAAAGCGTTCCCTGGCGTAAAAGCCTTGGACAAAGCGAGCCTGAATGTCTATCCGGGGCGGGTAATGGCGTTAATGGGTGAAAACGGTGCTGGCAAATCAACCTTGATGAAAGTGCTGACCGGCATTTATAGCAAAGATGCGGGCAGCATTGAGTATCAAGGCCAAGCTGTCAGTTTTAAAGGCCCACGAGATTCGCAACTGGCGGGCATCAGCATTATTCACCAAGAGCTCAACCTGATCCCGCAGCTGACGATTGCGGAAAATATTTTCCTTGGTCGTGAGATGACTTCGCCATTCGGACGCATTCTGTGGGATGAAATGCATCGTAAAGCGAATCAATTGCTCGCGCGTTTGAATGTGAAACACAGTGCGAAAACCTTGCTCGGTGATCTGAGCTTGGGTGAGCAGCAGATGGTGGAAATTGCCAAGGCGCTGTCGTTTGAATCGAAAGTCATCATCATGGATGAACCGACTGATGCGCTGACCGATACCGAAACCGAATCGCTGTTCAATGTCATTAATGAACTGCGCGAACAAGGCTGCGGCATTGTGTATATCTCGCACCGTTTGAAAGAAATTTTTGAGATTTGTGACGACATCACCGTACTGCGTGACGGCAAATTTATTGGTGAGTGCCGCGTATGCGATACCAATGAAGATGGCCTGATTGAGATGATGGTTGGCCGTAAACTGGAAGAACAGTACCCGCGCATTGCTGCGCAGCAAGGTGACATCAGCCTTGAGGTGATTGGCCTAACTGGCTCGGGTGTGCACGATGTCAGCTTTACGCTTAAAAAAGGCGAGATTCTTGGTGTTTCCGGTTTGATGGGGGCTGGGCGCACTGAACTGATGAAGGTGATTTATGGCGCGCTGCCTTCGGAGCGTGGCGTGATTAACCTTAATGGACGCACCGTTAACCCCGTCAGCCCGCAAGATGGTTTGGCCAACGGCATCGCCTATATCTCTGAAGATCGTAAAGGCGATGGCTTGGTACTCGGTCTTTCGGTGAAAGAGAACATGTCACTTTGCGCGCTCGATCAACTGAGCAAAGGTGTGCAAATTCGTCATGCCGATGAAGTGATTGCTGTGGATGACTTTATTCGTCTGTTCAACATCAAAACCCCAAGTCGTGAGCAAATCATTGGCAACCTTTCTGGGGGCAATCAGCAGAAAGTGGCGATCGCTAAAGGGCTGATGACTAAGCCCAAAGTGCTGATTTTGGACGAACCGACTCGCGGTGTTGACGTTGGCGCGAAAAAAGAGATCTACCAATTGATCAACCAATTCAAAGCTGAAGGCATGAGCATCATTTTAGTCTCCTCAGAAATGCCCGAAGTGCTTGGCATGAGTGACCGCATTCTGGTGATGCATGAAGGGCGGATTAGCGGCGAGTTTATGGCGAGCGAAGCCGATCAAGAAAAATTAATGGCGTGTGCGGTAGGGCGTAACCCTGCTCACGCAGCATGAAACAAGGATACAGCATGAGTACCCGAACCATGACTAATACGACATCTGATAACCGTAAAAAACTGCTCAGCAAAGAGTGGTTGATTGAACAAAAATCGCTGATCGCACTGCTGTTTTTAGTGGTTGTCGTCTCTTTCTTAAACCCGAATTTTTTTACGGTTGATAACTTACTAAACATTCTGCGCCAAACTTCGGTCAACGCGATCATCGCGGTGGGTATGACCTTGGTCATCTTAACCGCAGGGATTGATTTGAGCGTCGGTTCGGTGCTCGCCTTGTGTGGTGCTTTTGCGGCCACCTTAGTGGCGATGGAAGTCCCTGTTCTGGTAGCTGTGCCTACGGCTTTGCTGGCTGGTGCTGCGCTTGGCGCAATCAGCGGCATCATCATTGCCAAAGGTAAAGTGCAGGCCTTTATCGCGACATTAGTAACCATGACTCTGCTGCGCGGTGTCACTATGGTGTACACCGATGGGCGTCCGATTTCGACCGGATTCACTGATACGGCGGACACCTTTGCATGGTTTGGTACAGGCTACGCATTGGGCATTCCGGTTCCGGTATGGCTGATGGTGGTGGTGTTTGCCGGCGCTTGGTACTTGCTCAATCACACTCGCTTTGGCCGCTATGTGTATGCAGTGGGCGGCAACGAATCAGCAACTCGCCTTTCAGGTATCAACGTAGATCGCGTCAAAATCGGCGTGTATGCCATCTGTGGTTTACTGGCCGCGCTAGCAGGCATCATCGTTACATCTCGCCTTTCTTCTGCGCAACCAACCGCGGGTATGGGCTATGAATTGGACGCGATTGCGGCTGTGGTGCTCGGGGGCACCAGTTTGATGGGCGGTAAAGGTCGCATCATGGGCACGCTGATCGGCGCTCTCATCATCGGATTTTTAAACAACGCATTGAACTTGCTCGATGTTTCCTCCTACTACCAAATGATTGCGAAAGCTGTGGTTATTTTGCTGGCGGTCTTGGTAGACAACAAAAATAAATAAAACGTGAATCCGCCTCAGCAGGGCAAGAGCTGCGAGGCGCAACCAAAAAGGACTATGAGAATGAAAAAACTGACCACTCTTATCTCTGCTGCTCTACTTTCCACATCGGTTTCTTTTGCGGCGCAAGCGCAAGATACCGTGGCGATTGTGCTTTCAACACTGAATAACCCTTTCTTCGTGACCATGAAGGATGGAGCCGAAGCTAAAGCCAAAGAACTTGGCTACAACCTGATTGTGCTGGACTCGCAAAATGACCCAAGCAAAGAGCTTTCGAACGTGGAAGACCTCACTGTGCGCGGCGTAAAAGCGATTCTGATCAACCCGACAGATTCGGATGCGGTTTCTAACGCGATTCGTATCGCGAACCGCTCCAAGATCCCAGTGCTGACGCTTGACCGTGGTGCAAGCCGTGGTGAGGTGGTGAGCCACATTGCGTCCGACAACGTAGTCGGCGGCGAAATGGCCGGCCACTTTATTGAAGCGAAAATTGGTAGCGATGCCAAAGTGATCCAACTGGAAGGCATCGCCGGAACTTCAGCGGCGCGTGAGCGTGGTGAAGGTTTCATGAATGCAGTGAAAGGCAGCAAGATGCAACTGCTGGCTAGCCAACCTGCGGATTTCGACCGCACTAAAGGTTTGAACGTGATGGAAAACCTACTGGCAGCGAACCCAGATGTTCAAGCGGTTTTCGCGCAAAACGATGAAATGGCATTGGGTGCACTGCGTGCGATTCAAGCGTCAGGCAAGTCAGTGATGATTGTCGGCTTTGATGGCACCGATGATGGCATCGCAGCGGTAGAGCGCGGCCAATTAGCCGCCACTGTCGCACAGCAGCCAGACATGATTGGCGCGATTGGTATTGAAACTGCCGACAAAATGCTCAAGGGTGAAAAAGTGGAAGCTTACATCCCTGTCGCTCTGAAAGTGATTTCAAAATAATACCCGTTTCCCTCCTCACATGAGGAGGGAAAACCGAGCGGTTTACTGGTTCTATTTTCCTCGTTTACCCAATGAAGAAAGAGGGTATCAGCCATTAAACCACTCTGTTTTTCCTCATCAATACAAAGGATAACCGTATGAATAAGTTGGTGGTTCTGGGTAGCGTCAATGCAGACCATGTGCTGCAAGTGCCTTCATTTCCTCGCCCCGGAGAAACCCTACACGGGCGCAATTATCAAGTCATTCCGGGTGGAAAAGGGGCAAACCAAGCCGTTGCCGCCGCACGTATGCAAGCGGATGTGGGTTTCATTGCCTGTGTTGGCGATGATTCGTTTGGTATTAATATTCGTGAAAGTTTTAAGCTAGATGGCATCAATACGGCGGGCGTGAAGCTGCAACCCAATTGCCCAACCGGTATTGCGATGATTCAAGTCTCCGACAGTGGTGAGAACAGTATCTGCATTTCTGCAGAAGCTAATGCCAAGTTGACTGCTGCCGCGATTGAGCCTGATCTCGCGGCGATTCGGGATGCACGTTATCTGCTGATGCAACTAGAAACGCCGCTTGATGGCATTTTAAAAGCGGCGCAAGAAGCCAAAGCGGCCAAAACCAATGTGATTCTTAACCCTGCACCAGCCCGTGAACTGCCTGATGAGTTGCTGAAGTGTGTAGATCTGATTACGCCGAACGAAACCGAAGCGGAAGTGCTCACTGGAATTACGGTCTTGGATGATGCCAGCGCGCAGCAAGCGGCGGACGCTTTACACTGTAAAGGCATCGAGATTGTGATTATTACCCTTGGTTCAAAGGGTGTGTGGCTGAGCCAAAATGGTCGCGGGCAACGAATTCCCGGTTTTGTGGTGAAAGCCACGGACACCACCGCCGCAGGTGATACCTTTAACGGTGCATTGGTGACTGGCTTGTTGCAAGAAATGCCTCTAGAATCAGCTATTAAGTTTGCCCATGCTGCTGCCGCAATTTCGGTAACACGCTTTGGTGCACAAACCTCGATTCCCACTCGTGCGGAAGTTGAGGCCTTTTTAGCAGAACACTCATAGGAGAAAACCCATGGCCACTATGAAGGATATCGCTCGACTTGCTGGCGTCTCCACTTCAACCGTAAGCCATGTGATCAATAAGAGTCGTTTTGTGAGTGATGAAATTGCTGAGCGGGTGAATAACGCCGCTCAGCAACTCAATTACGCCCCCTCCGCTCTCGCGCGTAGCCTCAAAATGAACCGCACCAAAACCATTGGCATGTTAGTGACCACCTCGACCAACCCATTTTTTGGTGAAGTGGTAAAAGGCGTAGAGCGAAGCTGTTATCACCAAGGCTACAACCTAATCTTGTGCAATACCGAAGGGGATAACCAACGCATGAAAGCCAGCATCAACACCTTGCTGCAAAAGCGTGTCGATGGTTTGCTGTTGATGTGCTCAACCCTTGAGGGTGAAAGGTTGGATGTGTTTGACCGCTATCCCGACATCCCGATTGTGGTCATGGACTGGGGCCCGATCCTTTTTGCGAGTGACAAAATTCAAGACAACTCACTGCAAGGTGGCTACATGGCGGCCAAGCATCTGATTGAGTGTGGGCATAAAGAGATTGGTTGTATCACAGGTCCGCTGATTCGCCACCAAGCACAGATGCGTTATGAAGGTTACAAACGTGCGCTCGCGGAAGCGGGAATTGCTATGAATCCAGATTGGATTGTGGAATCTGACTTCGAGTGTGAAGGCGGCTACCAAGCCTTTGAAAAACTCTATCAGCGTGGCAAATTGCCCAGCGCTTTGTTTGTTTCCAATGACATGATGGCGATGGGCGTAATTCAAGCCGCCAGCCAAAGAGGTTTACGAGTCCCGGACGATCTTTCCTTGATTGGCTACGATGATGTGCATATCGCTAAGTTTATGACCCCGGCGTTAACCACCATCCATCAACCCAAATACCGCCTCGGCAAAGCCGCTGTGGATACCCTGCTTTATCGGTTGGAAAATCCAGACACCACTGCGCAAGTTGTGCAATTAGAGCCGACTTTAGTGGTGCGTAATAGTGTACGAAAACTCGGCTAGCGCTATCCGCTCGTCCCATTGTTCTAATTTATGATCCAAGCCAATCGAAGAGGACAAATGTCCTCTCGCTTTCCTCATATTGTTCCTTATAGTGTGGCAAGTCATAACAATGAGAGATAGAACAAATGGATCTGATGACTTTTTTTGATATTAACCACACCCTAGTCAATATTCCGATCGGTGGCGGATATGCCATGTCGTGGATTGAAGCGGTAGGAACGCTGTTTGGTTTGCTGTGTATCTGGTTTGCGAGCCAAGAAAAAACCATTAACTACTTGTTTGGCTTGATTAATGTCACGCTGTTTGCGGTGATATTCTATCAGATCCAACTGTATGGCATCTTGTTGCTCCAGCTGTTTTTCTTCTGCGCCAACATTTATGGCTGGTATGCGTGGACTCGCCCGAATGCTCAAGGGGATACGCTCGTTGTGCGTTGGATGAGCCGCCAAAAATTGCTGCTCACGGCATGCATTAGCGTGATCAGCATTATCTTGATGACCATTTATATCGATCCGGTATTCTTTTCTTTAGCCAATATTACCGTTGATGTATTGAATCTGTTTGGCGCACAACTGGATCGCCCAGTGTTATCTCCGGATGCTTTCCCATTCTGGGATGCGACGATGACAGTACTTTCTGTGGTGGCGCAGATTTTGATGACGCGTAAATACGTGGAAAACTGGATTCTGTGGGTAGTCATCAACATCATCAGTGTCGGAATTTATGCGGCGCAAGGTGTGTATGCCCTCTCTATCGAATACGCGATTTTGCTGTTCATTGCCGCCAATGGCACCCGAGCTTGGATGCAAACCGCTCGCCATAATGCAGAAAAAAACCTGACCAATGAGGCAACTGCATGAGCATTCAACCTCACATTCATGTTGCTCAAGTTGCGCCACGTGTTGTGGTCTGCGGTGAACCGAATCGTGCGAACCGCATTGCCAGCTTGTTGAATAACGCAGAGCTTGTCGCTGAAAACCGCGAATACCGCTTATTCAGTGGTGAGTTCGCAGGGCAGCCAATCACCGTATGCAGCACAGGGATTGGTGCGCCATCCATGATCATCGCGGTGGAAGAACTGGCGCGAAGTGGCGCAAAAGCTATTGTGCGAGTGGGTTCCGCAGGCGCAATGCAGCCAGAAATCGGACTAGGTGAACTGATTTTGGTGGAAGGCGCAGTACGTGATGAGGGCGGTTCAAAGGCATATATTGGCGCCGCTTATCCGGCTTACTCAAGCTTTGAATTGGTGCTGGAGATGCAACGCTTTTTAGCTGAGCAGTCCGTGCCCACTCACCGAGGTATTGTTCGCTCGCATGACAGCTTTTATACCGATGAAGAAGCAGAACTGTGCCGTTATTGGCATCGCAAAGGGATTCTTGCGGCGGATATGGAAACCTCTGCGCTACTCACGGTTGGCCGTTTACGCGGGTTACAGGTCGCTTCCGTTCTCAATAATGTGGTGTTGTATGAGCAAGATGTGCAAGAGGGCGTGAATCAATACGTCAATGCCGATCAAAGAATGATGCAGGGCGAAACGCTGGCTGCACGTGCTGCTTTGCATGCGTTAAACGCGCTTAAATTCGATTAGCCCCAACCTATTCACGACCCATAACATGGCCTCACTCAATGAGCGGTATTGCTCAGTTGAGTGAGGAATCTAGGTAGAGCTTCGCCTAAGTGCAAAAAACAGGTAGCCTATGCCCATGTGAATCGAATTTCAAAACGCTATGCAACTTACCGTGAATACTACCGGCCGTTTTTCAGGCTATTTGAATGCGCAACTGCCTGCGTTTCGTCTGGCGTTGGCTCAATGTCAAACCGCGACAAAAAGGTTTGATGCGGGTGAGGCGCTGTTGCAGCAAGGCCAACCTGTTGAGTCACTGTATGTGGTGTCTTGTGGTCGAGTTTCGATGAATATTCTGGCGGCTAATGGACGCCGTTTTCAACTCGGTGAAGTGCAGTGTGACGATCACCTGTTTGGCGAGATGGAGTTCTTTACCGCCATGTCTTGTCAGTGGAATGTGGTGGCTGAAGAGCCGATTCAAGCGGCGGTGATTTGTGCTCAGGCATTGCAAGAGTGTCTTGAGCAGCAACCTGTGCTTAGCCTGTTTTTTGCGTCTGCTTTAGCGCAGGATTACCAAGAGTCGCTGGACATTTACACGCAGCGTTTGATGCATTCAATCAGCTTTAACATTGCGTATGATCTGCTGCTCCAGCATGAAACTCGGGTCAATTTGGGTGGCTTTGAACGGATGGAGCCAGAAGCGGAACGCTTTGGTACATCGAGCCGAGTGTATCGCCGAGCGGTGAAAGAGTTGGTGGATAGGGGATTGGTTGAAAAAGGTGAGCGTGGACTTATCATCAAAGATCTTGAAGCTCTGCGTGCTTTTGTGGCCAGCTTTGAATAAGCGAGGTGTCCCTCGCTTATTCGCTGACTGGCGATAATGTCAAGTTAAAGCATTATTGATTTAAGAAAGCCACCGCTTTATCGGGAAAGTCAGTGAACAGACCATCCACCTTCACTTGGTTGTAGAACACATCCAGCATCCCTTCGAAGTTGTCTGCCCAAGGTGCAATGCGCCCTTTATCGGCTCGGAAGGTGTAAGGATGCACCACGAGGCCAGCCTCTTTTGCTTGCTTCATCAACGGCTTAATCATGATGTTGTCTTTGGTGGAAGCATCATCAACCAACATAGGTTTCCACGGGCCGATGCCATCGGCGTATTGCGCGACTTTGGCCATGCCGCCTTCGGCAAACATCCAGTCATAGTCATAGGGTGTGGCTTGGTCTCCTTGATAAACCATAGTTTCATTCCAGTCGGTGTACGCTAGTAGCTGAACTAGATTGAGATCCATCTTCATCGCTGGCAGCAGCTCATCATGAATGCGTTTTAGCTCGATAGGGTCAAAACATTGCAGATAGATTTTGTCGTCTTTGCTGTCGTAACCATACTGTTTTAGCACTTTGAGGACGGCTTGAGAAATATCTTTGCCTTCGTGGCGGTGAAACCAAGGTGCTTTGATTTCAGGGTAGATACCAATGTTATAACCGAGCGTCTTGTTGAGCCCTTGGATCAGCTCAATTTCTTCTGCGAGAGTCGGGACGGTGAAATCCCCTTTCCAAAGAGGGAAACGATCAGGAAAACCGGCGACTTTATTGCCTTGCACATCAATATCAAACCCTTCCGTGACACGCAGGGTTTTGATTTCGGCTAAGGTAAAGTCAATCGCGTAATAACGGCCATCGGCTCGTGCGCGTTTAGGGAAACGCTCCGCAACATCGGTGACGCGATCCAAATAGTGATCATGTAATACCACCAATTGATCGTCTTTGGTCATCACCACATCTTGCTCGATGTAATCCGGTTTCATCGCATAAGCCAGTGTTTTGGCTTCTAATGTATGTTCAGGTAAGTAGCCAGAGGCTCCACGGTGAGCAATCACTAATGGTTCTGCAGAAACAATGCTTGAAAATAAAGAAGTTGAGCAGGCCAGAGCCAGCAGAGAAAGCGAGAATGGTTTTAGCATCATGAATTCCTTTTTTGTTCTTCCCAGCCCTAAGGCGTCAAATGACACGTGACGTTAGGGTGGGAGAGAGAGTTGCCGCGCTCCTAATCAGGCAAGAGCGCGGCGAGGGGGACAAGCTATACTGACGATGTTATTGCTTGATGATACACGCTCTTAAATGGTCGCTTGTTTAAGCTTATCGTTATGGTGAGCGCGTTCGCCAACGAAAGCGTAAATCAAGCAGATCACAGAGAGTACACAAGAGGCAACCAAGACCATGAAGCCGCCATCCCAACCGAAGTGGTCAACGGTATAGCCCAATATCGCGTTAGCTGCCACAGCACCACCTAAGTAGCCAAAGAGACCAGTCAGACCTGCTGCGGTACCGGCGGCTTTCTTCGGAGCCAGTTCCAGAGCGTAAAGGCCAATCAGCATCACAGGGCCGTAGATCAAAAAGCCGATCGCGACCAGAGCTGCCATATCTACCGCTGGGTTGCCTGCTGGGTTGAACCAGTAAACCAGAACGGCAAGCGTTACCAACACCATGAACAGGATGCCTGCTGGAGCGCGGCGGCCTTTAAACACTTTGTCGGAAATCCAACCACACAACAAAGTACCCGGGATGCCCGCCCACTCGTACAGGAAGTAAGCCCAAGAAGATTTATCAACCGTGAAGTGTTTGGCTTCTTTGAGGTAAACCGGAGCCCAGTCAAGTACACCGTAGCGGATCAGGTAAACGAAGGCGTTAGCAATCGCAATCGACCAAAGCAGTTTGTTGTTGAAGACATACTTAAAGAAGATCTCTTTCGCAGTCATCTCATTTTCATGCGACTTATCGTAATCATCGGGATAGTCGTTTTTGTACTCTTCAATCGGTGGTAAACCACAAGATTGAGGAGTATCGCGCATGACTAGCCAAGTAAATACGGCCACCAGCACCGCAAAGAAAGCGGGGACATAGAAGGCCGTGCGCCAATCATCGTTAAACATCCATAGGCCGAGCAGGAAAATGGGGCCAATCAAGCCTCCACCGACGTTGTGAGCGACGTTCCAGACTGAAACAATCTCACCACGCTCTTTGCGTGACCACCAGTGCACCATAGTACGGCCACAAGCAGGCCAACCCATGCCTTGGAACCAGCCGTTTAAGAACAGCAGAATAAACATGGCAGTAATGCTGCCCGTTGCCCATGGCATAAAGCCGAAGCAGAACATCACTAGTGCCGAAAGGAGTAGGCCTGCACTCAGAAAGTAGCGTGGGTTAGAACGGTCAGAGACGTTCCCCATCAAAAATTTAGACAGACCATACGCGATTGAAACCGCACCGAGAGCCACACCCAGATCGCCACGACTAAAGCCTTGTTCAATCAGGTAAGGCATTGCCAAGCTAAAGTTCTTACGAACCAAATAGTAGCCTGCATAGCCAACAAAAATACCGATGAAAAGTTGCCAACGAAGGCGTGAATAGACGCTGTCCACCTTATCGGATGGCAGCCGCTGCGTATGCGCAGCCGGTTTGAAGAGCTCGAACATAGTGACCTCATTGTTTTTGCGATGGTATAAACCTCTACTATCGGAACTCACAGTACAGATGTGAGCATCACCGCAGTAAAGAAATGTCGAACGAGCAATTTATTTTCGTTCGAAAGTGTCGAGATTCTTATGTTTCTGAATTGTTATTACTGTGATTGATGTGGCACGTGAATTATTTTACGTATAGAAACAAATTGTAAATTTTCGATTTTGTTGACTTTTATCGCAAAATTAAGCGTTTGGATTTATTCCATTGCTTTTGTGGTGATGAAATTTTCGTATGAAATTAAATGTAGATTGAACGAAAATAAATCAGTTTCGTAAATTGAGTGTTGGAAGTGCAGATGGGGATAAGAAGAGAGGGAATGGACGTAGGCGGTGAATCAATGGCAATCCTTTGCCATCTGAGACAGGCTTGATCGACTTAGTCGCGATTGCTTTCACGAGTTTTGTATTGGTAGTCGACTTTAACAATCGAGCGATACTCAACGACACCTGGCTGTTTCGCAAAAGATTGAACCACAACTTCAGTACCATCAATCTTGACACTTTTTGGCACAACGCTGTTTTGCCATACTGAAAGTTCATTCGCTAATTTGTTGCTAGGTAGAGCTTGTAACTGCTCGATTTTCTTAAATCCCGCGGCGTAAGCTTGTTCCTGGCTTGCGTAAACACCCGCATTGATTGAGCGTGCTTTGTGGTTGGTATCGATAGACGCAAACGCACCAGCACTGAGAGTAAGAGCGGTAACGGCGAGAATAATCTTTTTCATAAGTTTTCCTTATTGAGTTTGAAAGCTGTAATGAGTTTCTAAAAGTAATTTGTTTTCTCTTATTGAGAGAGGTATTCATACTATCAATGGTTATGTAAAGAGTCCGTCAAGTAGGGTAAAGCTTTTGAAAAGGTATGGTTGGGTTTCTTTACATAAACTGACTTAAGCTGGGTTTTCATGACACTGTTAAGTCTCCATCAGCCTTAGTTTTCTGATTTAGCATCGTCACACCGGGCTCTGGCTAAGGGAGTTTGAAGTGCCTCGAAGAGCCCAAGCAAGCCAAGACTGTTGCATGTAGTTACTGGAAAGTAGGTGGCAAATTGACGATTTCCCGCGTGGCTTTGTGCCGAAATTGACACGTTATTTTGGGGTTATTGCTAGCTTTTGTTAGCCATTTGTAAACAGAAATGGCGAATAACAAGAGTCACAATCAAGAAGGAATAACTATGAAATACGGATTAAAAATCAGTGCGCTAGGCTCAGTCATACTCGGGGCTTTGGCGGCTTCGCAGGTACAAGCACATGGTTGGGTGGAATTCCCAAGCGCAAGACAAAACACCTGTTATCTCGACGGCGGTTTTTGGGATAACGCGATTCCAAATCAAGCTTGTCAGGCGGCCTATGATGTTTCCGGCGCTTTTCCGTTTGTGCAGCGCAATGAAATATCGGCCAATGTGCAGAAGTATCGGGATATGGCCGCAGTAAAAGCGGTGGTGAAAGATGGCGAGCTCTGTTCGGCGGGCGATAAAGCCAAAGCGGGCTTGAATGTGCCTTCTGCCCATTGGCAAAAAACCGGAATCACCCTAGATGCCAATGGTCAAATTGAGGTCGTGTTCCATGCGGCAACGCCTCACAATCCCTCGTATTGGCAATTTTATTTAAGTAAAGCGACTTACGACCACACCAAGCCACTGACGTGGGATGACTTGGCATTGGTGGGCAGCTCGGATGATGTGGCCGCGGGAAGTGATAAGAAATACCGTTTCAAAGTCACCTTGCCACAAGATCGCAGTGGCGATGCGATTCTTTACACGCGCTGGCAGCGGGTAGATGCAGGTGGTGAAGGCTTCTACAACTGTAGTGACATCACCTTTGGCGGTGCTACCACGCCACCAGATCCGACTGACCCGACCGATCCGGCTAAGCTCACCGCTTTGGGTTATTACGTACCGCAAGGGTTTGGCCCTGTTGAAGTCGGAGATAGTGTTCGCTTGCGAACATTTGATGCGACAGGTATGGAAACGACAGATATTGCCTTGCCAATCCGTGCCAACAATTTGGAGACTTGGCCTGCCGAGCTAGCGGGTCAGTTCAATCAACTGAAAAACGGCGAATGGTTTATCGGTATTTGGCACCAAGAGATGAACCACTACATGTTTGATACGCAAAATTTGTACGCCAACCAAGTCTTTGCGCCAAACAGTAATCTCACTTACCGCTTATCGCTCACCAAAGGAGATACCACGCCACCGACTCAACCCGAAAATGCATGGGATAAGAGCAAGACTTATACCGCAGGCGCGGTAGTCACTCATAAAGGCAAGAGCTGGACTGCCCAGTGGTGGACACAAGGTGAAGAGCCGGGAACCACAGGCGAATGGGGTGTGTGGCGCTAAGCGCGCTGCCTCTTTGACGAACTGAGCGTTTATATGCAGTCAAAAGAGGCTGTCACTCGGCAAAACAGGTTGTCTCGTACAACCTGTTTTTCTTTTTGACCAAGCACGTTGCCGCTATTGGGCGGCGCGCAAGCGGATCTCAAAGCTCATGCCCGCATCAGGATTATTCGTTGCCACGATACTGCCTTGCATATCTCGTAGGCTATTGGCGACAATCGCTAGGCCAAGCCCTAATCCTTCGCCCATTTTCTTACTGGTTTGAAACGGTTCAAACATCGTGGTTAAGAGTTCTGGTGCAATACCACAGCCGTTATCGCTCACGCGCACGATCACTTGCTGTTCTTCACTCACGGCGCTAATGCTGAGCTTCGGTTCTAAGGTTTGACTCATCGCATCTAACGCATTCGACACCAAGTTACCGAGCACTTGGTGCAAGCGTTGCTCTTCTCCCATCACCAACGGCAGATCGCTAGAAAGCCGAACTCGAACATCCACCGGAGTTAAGCGTACTTGATGGATGCGCAAAATCTCCTGTAGTGCATCGGGCAGCGAGATGGCTTGCAAAGCATCAGGTCGATTGAACGCGAAGGATTTGAGTTGGGAAGTCATCGCCGCCATACGATCAATCAAAGAATGCACCAGCTTGGTATTGGCTTTGAGCAGCTGAGTTTCACCGCGTTCAAGGAGCAATTCGTTGCTAGAAAGTAGGGTGCGCAAACCGGTAAGGGGCTGATTGAGCTCATGGGTAATCGCACTTGACATACGTCCCAATGCGGCCATTTTGCTCGCTTCAATCAGCTCTTGTTGAGCGGATTTCAACGCTGCGGTGCGCTCTTCTACTCGCTGTTGCAAATCGCGGTTGGCATTCTGAAGTGCGATTTCCGCCTTCTTGCGTTTACTGATATCAATCAGTGTCACCAAATAGTGGCGGCGATCTTTCCAACTGACCGCAATCAGGGAGAACAGCACCGGAAACAAACTGCCATCACTGCGCCGCGCGACCGTTTCCACGTTGGTGATGTCGGCCAGCTCTTGATGCTCGGTGAGATTTTTCAGCAGCAGTGGCACGGTGGCATTTGGGTTTCCAGTATCAAACAGCGACCACGCTTGTAGCTGACGCACCATACTTTCCGAGAGGCTAAAATAGCGCTTCGCCATCGGATTGATCTCTTCAATGCGGCCTTGTCCATCGATCAGCAGCAGTCCAACATGAGTTTTGTTGATCATATTGCGTTGGCGCTCTTCGGCCTCAAACAACACTTGTTGAATCTTGGCTTCACTGAGGCGCTTTTGATACTGCTCGTAACGCAGACGCATCAGTAATAGCAGCAATAATACGCCGACCATAGCACTGGTGCTGATCCAGTTAACCGTGACATTAAGATTTTTAAGCGGCGTGAGGTAAGTGAGCGTCCAATTTAGATCATCCAGCGTGACGGATTGGGCAAGATAAGGCGCTTGTTCGACTTGCCACAGTGTTAGGCGTGTTCCATCAAATAGACTACGTTTTTGCGCCGCTGCGACCACTTCGGGGTGAGTCGCTATCCAGTCTGCGCTGTAAACTGAACTGCTGGAGAGAAAATAATGGCGTTGAGCATTTTGAAAAAGGATTAACTCATCACTGGCAAACCATTGATCGGCAAGCACGTTTAAATCCACTTGTACGGCAACCGCGCCGACGATCTCGACATCCAGATAAACTGGCGCAGCAACAAAATAGGTGGGGGTGCTGCCAACGGATTTGGTGACAATCGAAATCCCTTCACGCTGCTGCAAAATTTTGTTGATGATGGCTTTACCATCAGAGATCTTCCAGCTTTCGGCATTTTTACTGGCCGCTAACACGGATCCGGAGAGGGTTAGTATGTACCAACCTTTGGTATTCGCGGCTTTATCGAGCTGCGCCAATTGTTGCTGTAATTGGGCTTGCGGGCGATCATCGCCCTGAAACAGTTTGAGCGTGTTGGCTTCATTGGTCATCAGGTACGGCAAATGATAAAAGCGACTTAGAGTGCGCCTTACATCACTGATGTAATCAAGCAAACGCTGCTCGCCGTGGCGCTGCGCTTGCCCCAGTTGCCAGTTTTCACTGATGGCGTGCGAGCCCCATCGCACCGCGATCAGCAGTAAAATCACCAACACTATCCAACTTGCTTTATTAAGTTTCAAAGCATTTTCCTATTTAAAACGAGCACCGAGATTGACGCTTCAACTTAGCAACGAAAGCGATAAATGTTAATGACGGGTAACTCAGAAGTGAGAGGCGGCTCCTTTCCAAGCCAGACAAATTTGCTTATTTTAGCCGCACTATAAATAGAACAGAGAATAAAGCGTGGAAAGCCAACGGATTGCATTGATTGAGGACGACGACATTGTGCGTCAAGCCACAGGCCAGTGGTTACAACTGGCGGGTTTTGACGTGGCGATGTTTGCTGATGGCGCATCCGCGTTAGAGGCGATTGAGCAGCAGAGTTTCGCCGCCGTGGTGAGTGATGTACGCTTGCCCGATACCGATGGGTTGAGTCTTTTGGTGGCGTTGAAAAATGTGCAGCCGCTAACGCCAGTAATTTTGATCACTGGACATGGCGATGTCGATATGGCGGTGAAAGCGCTGCATCAAGGCGCGTTCGATTTTATCGAGAAGCCATTTCAACCAGAACGCCTTGCCAACACGGTGGCGCAAGCGGTCAGTCAGTACCAAAACGCGTTGTCATCACAATCGCGTGCCCACTATCTTGCCTCTGCCAAAGGGTTAGAGCAGATCTTGATTGGGCAGTGTAAGTCGATTCAACTGCTGCGCGAGCAAATCGCCAAAGTCGCAGCGATGGATACCAACGTGATCATTTACGGCGAAACCGGCTGTGGCAAAGAACTGGTGGCGCAGTGTCTGCATCAAGCCAGCGAGCGTCAGCGTGGTCAGTTTGTGGCGATCAACTGTGGCGCGATCCCAGAAAACCTGTTTGAAAGCGAACTGTTCGGCCATGAAGCGGGCGCGTTTACCGGTGCGGTGAAGCGGCGGATTGGCAAGCTGGAACTGGCCGATAAAGGCACGCTGTTTCTGGATGAAATCGAGAGCATGCCGCTGGCCATGCAAGTGAAAGTGCTCCGCGTGCTGCAAGATCATGTGGTGGAGCGGGTGGGCGGTAATCAGCCGAACACCATTGATTTACGTGTGATTGCGGCGGCTAAGGAAGAGCTGCGGCAGCACGCGGAATTTCGCCAAGATCTGTTCTATCGTCTCAATGTCGCGCAGTTGTATTTACCGCCGCTGCGTGAGCGAGGTGACGATATTTTGCTGCTGTTTGAACACTTCTGCGTACAAGTGAAACCGACTTGGCGCAGCCTGAGTGAAGCGGATCGGTTGGCGCTGCTCACTTATCGTTGGCCGGGCAACGTGCGCGAGCTGCGTAATGTCGCGCTGCGTTATGCGCTGGATGACAGCATCAGTGTTGGGGAAATTCTGGCTTCACGTCCGGGAATGACTGAAGAAGAAGCCTCGGCGGGGTTACCGCTGGCGATTCAAGTACACAATTTTGAACGTAAAGTGATCGCTCAGGCGCTGCATCGCCATCAAGGTAATATCAGTGAAGTGATGAAAGAGCTGGATTTGCCAAGGCGCACCCTAAATCAGAAAATGCAGAAGTTTGGTTTGCTTCGCGGTGATTTTACTGCGCAGGAGGAATGAGCAAAATTTTGCTCATCACTTTTCAATGGTTTTTATTAACATCGATCACATTTAGTTAACCTTGCGTGATCGCTCTCCTGATTTTTGAGCCTAAAACACGCGCGATGATCGGCGGTTTTTTGCTGATGTACTTGAGGCTCAATCAGCAAAATTTTGCTCATTGTTATCTGTGTTGAAAATTAATAACTTATAAAACAATGAATTAATTTTTGGCATCTTCTTTGCTGTTAGTGATATTGCCAATGCTGTACGCCAGCCGTATTTGGAAACGGTGCAGCATCGAAAAATAATCACAACATGGAGAGTCACGATGAAACAAAAGCGCCTTACGCAAACCCTATTAGCCGCCATCACTTCGTTTGGCCTAATTAGTGGTGCTTACGCAGCCGAAGAACGCAGCTACATTCTTGCCACCGCGTCAACCGGAGGAACCTATTACCCCGTAGGTGTCGCTCTGGCGACCCTGACCAAAGTCAAACTCACCCCGAGCTACCACTTTTCACTCTCCGCGATTAGCTCGGCCGGATCGGGTGAAAACGTGAAGTTGATGAACGATAACGAAGCGCAGTTCGCGATTTTGCAAGGTTTGTACGGTGCTTGGGCATGGGCGGGCGAAGGCCCGTATGCGGAGCGTCAAAACCAATTACGTTCGGTCTCTATGCTGTGGCAGAACGTGGAACACTTTATTGTGCGCTCTGATCTCGCGCCAACTGGCACCATTGCCGATCTGGCCAGCATGAAAGGGAAAAAGTTCTCGATTGGTTCGAAAAATTCGGGCACGGAATTTTCGGGTCGGCAGATCATGCAAGGGATTGGCGTTGACCCTGATACCTTTAATCTGGCTTATTTGGGCTACGGAGGCAGTGCTAGTGCGCTGCAAAACGGCACCATTGATGGCATGAACACGCCAGCGGGTGTGCCAGTGGGCGCGGTGACTCAAGCTTTTGCAGCGATGGGCAACGACATCAAGATCCTCTCTTTTACCGATGAGCAGATTAAACAAGCCAACGGTAACTACAACTTATGGACCAAGTTTGATATTCCGGCGAACACCTATCCGGGCGTCGATAAAACCATCACCACCATTGCTCAGCCGAACTTCCTCGCGGTGCGCACCGACATTTCGGAAGAGGATGTATATCAGCTCACTAAAGCCATGTACGAGAACTTAGCTTTCCTACAAGGCATCCACAAAGCGACCAAAGATATGGCGATTGAAAAAGCCATCGAAGGTTTGCCCATGCCCCTGCATGCCGGTGCGGCGCGTTACTACCAAGAAGTGGGGATTAAAATTCCAGCCCACTTGATGCCACAGTAAGTTCGGCGAACGCGAAAGACTGCTCGGGAGCGGGCAGTCTTGCCCTTTCAACATGAAGTCAATCTAAAGAAAGGGCATCTCTGTTTTCTTCGTCTATCCCCAAACCGCTGGAAGTAGTTGCAATACGGCCGCTTCCTGGGGATATGGCTTAGTTGTCTCGCTGTTGGAGTAACGCAATGAGCAATTCAGTAGAACAAGAACTGGAAAAGTTCGAAGTGCCGACCCGTACCCGTTTTAGCTGGGTAACGCGCACGATTTCCGTATTGTGTGTGCTGCTGTCACTGGCGCACATTTGGTTTAATACGTTATCCACGTGGTCAGAATTGTGGATTTCGGCTATCCACTTCGCGGGGTTCGCGATGATTTGCGCGCTGTGGTATCCCGCCTTACCTCGTTGGCGTGAGAGCAAAGTTGCGCTGGCGTTTGATGTGTTGTTAGCGCTGCTGGCGCTGGCGTGCTTGATCTATTTGATGCTGGCAGAAGATGCACTCTATGAGCGCGGCGTGAAATTTGTCACCAGCGATTGGGTGTTCTCAATTCTCGCGATCTTGATTGTGATGGAGATGATCCGCCGCACTATGGGTTGGTTTATTCCCACGCTGATTTTGATCTGTCTGACCTATGTCTCGGTTTGGGGCAAATGGGCAGGCGGCATTTTCCATTTTCCCGGCTTAAGTGCCGAAACCCTGCTGTATCGCAGTTTCTATTCCTCGGAAGGCATGTTCGGTTCGATTGCAGCGATCAGCTGGAGCTTCGTGTTCATGTTCATCCTGTTTGGTGCCTTCTTAGTGCGCTCTGGTGTCGGCGATTACATTATGGACGTGTCACGCGCTGCGGCAGGTAAAGTGGTGGGGGGGCCTGGTTTTATTGCTGTGCTGGCTTCGGGTTTGATGGGGTCGGTTTCAGGCTCTAGTGTCGCGAATACAGTATCTACGGGCGTTATTACTATTCCCATGATGAAGAAAGCCGGCTTTCCTGCACGCTTCGCCGCAGGGGTGGAAGCCGCGGCTTCGACGGGTGGGCAACTCATGCCGCCGGTGATGGGGGCTGGTGCGTTCATCATGGCGTCGTACACGCAGATCCCGTATGTGGATATTGTTGCGGTGTCGTTTATTCCGGCGCTCATCTATTTCCTTTCCGTCGCGTTTTTCGTGCGGATTGAAGCCAAACGCATGGGCGTACAGATTGTCACTACGAGCCAAGAGCCGTTTATGAAAGTGCTGCTGTCGGGTTGGCATAACTTGATCCCACTCGCCGTGTTAGTGACCTTGTTGGTGGTAGGCTTTACCCCAACGTACGCGGCGGGCTTGTCGATTCTGTCGGTGATTGTTGCTTCGTGGTTTTCCAAAAATCACAAAATGGGTCCTAAAGCGATCATTGAAGCGTTGGAGCAAGGGGCGAAAAACATGGCGACCACCGCGGTATTGCTGGTCGGTATCGGCTTGGTGATTAACGTGATTAGCACAACGGGCATCGGCAATACCTTCTCATTGATGATCAACAACTGGGCAAATGGCGATCTGCTGACCATGCTGGTGTTGATCACTTTGGCCTCTTTAGTGCTGGGGATGGGGCTGCCAGTAACGGCGGCGTACATTGTGCTGGGTACGCTTTCGGCTCCTGCGCTGTACAAACTGCTGGCCGAAAGCCAGTTGGTGGATTTGATGGTTTCGGGGCAATTGCCGGAACAAGCCAAAGCGATTTTCATGCTGGCGGCACCGGATCAACTCAGTTTGCTCAATGCGCCTATGGCGGCGGAAAATGCCCATGAGCTGATTAGCCTTGTGCCCGCGGATTTTGTGGAAACCTTGCTACAACAAAGCTTAGGGTTAGAAGCGATTGGTCTGGCTCTGCTTTCGGCGCACCTTATTATCTTCTGGCTCTCGCAAGACAGTAACGTGACGCCACCGGTGTGTTTGACGGCATTTGCCGCGGCCACCATCGCCAAAACCCCGCCGATGCGCACCGGATTTACCGCGTGGAAAATTGCTAAAGGCTTGTATTTGGTTCCCGTGTTGATTGCCTATACCCAACTCATCAGTTGGGATGCGACCACGGTTGTCACCATCGGCATCTTTGCGATTTTTGGCACTTACGCCATGATTGGCGCGATTGAAGGCTATCTGGAAGGGCGGCTGAATCTCTTATGGCGTTTGCTGTTGGCGGTGATCGGTGTGCTGCTGGTGTGGCCAAGTTTGCCGATTTGGATCCGTTTAGTCTGTGTGGCGCTGTTTGTGGTGATTTTTATCTACACACGAAAATCTTCAACTCGCGTTGAGCGAGCAAATTCGGCGGTGCAGGAGGCGAAATCTGCATGATTTATGATTACGTGATTGTCGGAGGCGGCATTGTCGGCGTCTCCACCGCTTGGCAACTGAAACTGCGTTATCCGAAAAAATCGGTGCTGTTGATTGAGAAAGAGGCGGGGTTTTCCCGCCATCAAACTGGTCACAACAGCGGGGTGATCCATGCGGGAGTTTATTATGCTCCCGGCAGTTTGAAGGCTGATTTTTGTAAACGCGGAGTCGAACGCACTTTGGCGTTTTGCGCGCAACACAATATTCCAGTGGAAAACTGCGGCAAGTTACTGGTGGCCACCAATGAGCCAGAACTCGAACGCATGCACGCACTCTATGATCGCTGCTTACAAAATCAGATCGACGTTGAAAAACTGGATGCCGCACAGTTGAAGCTGGCGGAGCCCAATATTCGTGGCTTGGGGGCGATCTTGGTGAAAGCGACCAGTATCGTCAATTATCGTCTGGTGACTGAGAAAATGGCCGAAGCCTTTATGCAGTTGGGTGGGGATGTGAAAATAGGCACGGAAGTGGTGGGCTTGGAAGAAACGCCATCCTCGGTCACGCTAACTTGCCAACAGAAGAACCAACGCGTGAGTTATCAGGCCAAATTTCTGGTCACCTGTTCAGGCTTAATGGCCGATCGCTTAACCAAGATGCTCGGTTTGCCGACCGATTTTCAGATCATCCCTTATCGTGGCGAATACTACCGTTTGGCACCCAAGCATAACCAAGTGGTGCGTCATCTTATCTACCCGATTCCGGATCCTGAATTGCCGTTTCTCGGCGTGCATTTAACCCGCATGATTGATGGCAGCGTGACCGTTGGCCCCAATGCCGTACAAGGTTTTAAGCGTGAAGGTTATGGTAAATGGAATGTTAGCCTGCGCGATGTGTGGGAGATGGTTTGCTTCCCCGGCTTTTGGAAAGTGAGTGCCCAGCACTTTAATACGGGTATGGTCGAAATGAAAAACTCATGGTGGAAAGCGGGCTACTTACAATTGGTACGTAAATACTGCCCAAGTATCGAACTCTCGGATCTTGAGCCTTACCCTGCAGGCATTCGTGCCCAAGCGGTATTAAGTGATGGTACGCTGGTGCACGATTTTCTGTTTGCCGAAAGTCCGCGCAGTTTGCATGTGTGTAACGCCCCTTCTCCAGCGGCCACTTCCGCAATGCCAATCGGCGAATATCTGTGCGACAAAATCGCGGAAAAATCGCTCGCTTGAGCCTCTCAATGCCCATCAATGAAGGTGGGCATCTTCTTCACCTCGAATTGTAAAGTACTTACATATCATCATCTTTAATTGATTTTTGTGTAACTATTTGCTGATTTTATGTGTGATCATTTGCATATTTTTTGGCACAGAGTCTCATTTCCAAGAAGCCATCTTCACAGAGTTGGAACCCTTATCTCGTTGTGGAAGCAGCGATTCTACCGAAATGCCATTCGGTAACTAATAATAAATCCGTAACTCGGTTGTCTATGTCCGGAACCTATTGTGGTGTGAATACCCTAGGTTTCGAGGGTTACTGCGGCCGAAATTCAGGTCGCATCACGCACGCTAACCACAAGAAAAACAAAATGAGAAATCCAATCATGAACAAGAAACCATTAACGCTTCTGATAGCTGGGCTATTGGGAAGCACATCGGCGTGGGCGCAACATGAGCTCACGCTAGTGCAGATCGGCGAAAAAACCGTTGAGCGGCTAGAATCGATTAAAGCGATGGCCGAACGCGGAGAAGGGGTATTTGAGCGCAATGGCGAACGCTGGATCCGTTACAAAGGGACGGACTATCGCCTGAGCTACAAAAATGATCTGCAGTTCCCTTTTCTGCCTTATCAAGGCGGCGATGATACGCCTTATCGCAACGTGATTGACTTTGTCGATCAGAGTTGGGAATTCATGATGTATGACGGCGGTTTTTATCTCATGAGCCGCGAATTTGGTGTTTACGAATCAGACGAGCAAGGCTGCTTTATTGAATACATTCCTGCGTCACACGGCTCTAAGCGTGCCGATGGCAGCTACATTTGGGAGCGCGATGCCATCTATCGCACCGAAACCAATGATTGCGGTACGTTAGTCAAACCAGAGATTAGTTCGTTAACCGTTTCGAGCCTGTCTGATGTCGGTGTGTCATTTGACTGGCTTGGGCAAAACGAAACGGACTCAGTGACACTCACGGTTACCAACCTCAGTGATCACAGTGATGTTCGTCGTTATGACCATGTTTCCGCGGGATTCTTTGTGGGTGGGCTTAAGCCAGAAACCCAGTATGAAATTGCCCTCAGTTCCTGCAATCAGGTCGATTGCGCTGAGCCGAAAGTGGTGCGCTTCACGACTCAGGAAGCTCGAGTTGGTTTTGCTGATGAGATCCCAACCCCGAACCATTTGCAAGGCAGTTTAGAAGGCGGGTTGAGCATCACGCAAACCCATACTTCGGTTGCGCCCAAGGGCAATGAGCTGACTGGGCAAGGCCATCTCGATGCGATCATGAACCGTGAAGCTTTACTGCTGTTTACGCCGCAGCAAGGTGAGGAGATTAACCAAGTCCGCGCCGAAGTGTTCCTCGATGGCGAAGTAGTGCAAACCATCTTGATGCTGCCGCCAAGTGCTTTGGCCGCATCGGATCAGCCAGAGAATGGTCGCATGAAAGTGGTGTTTTCGCATCATGCATGGTCGCTGCCCCTGCAATGGGAT
>NZ_WPDC01000037.1:0-34257 GCF_035615595.1 Vibrio sp. R-1
CCGCTGCAGCTTCAAGTAGGAAGAGTATATTAGATAAGAGGTCTAAGGTTGCCAGTTATCATAGGGGAGATGAATAGCTTCATAGAGTATTTTTAATTCCCCACTCGCTTCAAGCTGAGAAATGATTTTTGTTAAATACTGATCTATTTCGTCTCCTTTCGAGCCAAGGGGAATCACAAATACATCCTTAAAATCGGCAAAATGTTGGCGTGAAATATTCTTTATCCCCAGATTTCGAAGCGCAATATCTGCTTCTTCCTGTGCCCATACAAACCCATCAATCCGTCCGGCTGCCAATTTTTGTAGTGATGAATCAATACTATTCGATCGTTCAACTTTAAAAGGCATGTAGTCTGGTACGGCTTCAATCACATATTTTTCTGGGTTACTCCAGAGCTGTTCAGAGGTGAACGGATGGCTGATGTTTGTATAAAGCACATGCGTAACTAGGCCAAATGATTTAGAACTAAAACGAAACGGGAGCTTTCCTTGCGGATCATCAACATAAATGGCAGGTAATGCAAAATCCGCTTGTTGATTCACCACACCATGCACCGCGCGATGCAAAGGAAACACTTCAATAGCAATCTCTACTTCAGGATCGACTTTATCCATAAACTTTACTAAATCAACAAATGGACCGGTACCATCAGCATTAATTAATCCCGGAAGCTCTCCAAGATGAGCAACTCGCTGTTTGATCTTGTTATGCTTTATTTCTACAGAATTCGAAGGCTCATCGGATGCATGAATAAAAGGGGTATAAACCAGCGTTAAGCTTGGTAAATAGCACCCACAGATCTGCTTGATCAATCGACTTTTCATGTACTCTGCCCCCAAGCTACCTAGTGATATCTTTCGTGTTTCTAAGAGCTTAATCCGGATGTTGGTTCCGAATTTCCACAAACTCATCCCAATGATCCAGCAACAATTCAACCAGTTTCGGCTCAAAGTGACGCCCTTTTTGCGCCATTAACTCTTCTCGGATCTGTTCATCTGTCCATGGATCTTTATAAGAACGTTTCGCGCCTAAAGCATCAAAGACATCGGCTATCGCAGTAATACGGCCTGAAATGGGAATATCATCGCCTTGTAAGCGGTTCGGATAACCACTGCCATCCCATTTTTCATGATGAGTGGCGGCAATTTCTTTCGCCACTTGCATTAATCGCCGTTTAGAACGGTTAAGGATTTCGACCCCATACTCCACATGCTTTTGCATGATCGCCCATTCTTGGGCATCAAGTTTACCAGGCTTATGCAAGATACTGTCTGGAATGGCGACTTTGCCAACATCATGCAAAGGTGAGGCATTTTTGATCATGTCAGCCTCAGATTCAGCTAAACCGTATAAATGGGCTAATCGCTCACAATACAAGGCAACACGTTGTACATGTGCGCCGGTTTCTCGGCTACGTGCTTCCACGGCATTGGCTAAGTTGTATACCAACTCTTTCGACGTCTCACGCAAATCCACCATCAAGTTAATGTTTTCAAAGGTAAGACCGATGTTGTACATGTAGATCTCAAGCAATTTTCTATCCAGTTCAGAAAGCTCCTGCTCAAAACCTACATACAGAACGCTATCAACACCTCGTTCATCTTGTTTAAAGAACACGTAAGCATCGCCGTAGTCGCGAGTCGTGCGCTGACTCAACACTTCTTTGCAACGACGCTGCACGTCTTCCGGTAAACCTTTAAAGGGAGATTCAACGTATAACTCAACCCGTTCAGCAGTTGTTGCCACGGTTAAAGCGTTACATTTTTCACTATCGGGACAAGGTGTCGCCACGCAATAAAAAGCTGAAGCGTGCAATTTCAGCAATGAAGTCAATTGGTTCAAAACCGCAGTAGCGTAAGACTGGAGACTTTTCGTATTTTGAACATTCGCAGAAGCTTCAATCACATGACTTAAACCGAGCTTCTGATCTTCAATCAAGCACAAATCTCGGTAAGCACGCAGCATAGAATAGAGCAAGGTGCGCAGTTTTTGAGTCGTCAACTCTGTTTTTTCTTTGTAATCATCAATCTCATACTCTTTGATGACCCTATCTTCAGGAGCCTGCCCTGCTTGTCCGGTGCGCAGTACTAAACGCACTTGACGGTTCTGGAGTTCTTCGCGGATGTAACGCACCAAGTCTAAGCCCGCATGTTCGGTTTCCATCACCACATCAACCAGCGCCAGTGCGATATCCGAGCGCTCCGCCATCACTTTTCGCGCTTCTAGGCCAGAAAGAACCGAAATTAATTCAAGGGGACGATTTTGAAACTTGAACCCCGTCAATGCTAAACGTGTGATTTGGTGCATCTGCTCATCATCATCGACTAACAACACACACCAAGGCTCTTGGCTATGCATGACTACCCGTTCTTTTTCCCCTGCGGCCTCTTGGCGCATATCTGCAAACAGATCCATGCCATCTCCATATTTAAACCACTTCAACCTTCTTTAGGTTTAGCACAATAGCTTGAAGTCCGAGAGGTATGGGCACTATTTTCAATGATAAATTCGTGAATATGTTTGTGACTGGGCCATCATAAAGTCATATTCAGCGCCTCATTCCACCGTTAATACGCGTGCAGTAGAGCTCGCGTCCTAGATTGAGCAGCTCGAGGTGCCGCAACATGAATGAAATAGCTACGATGGAGCATCCACTGGCTGAATCCTCAGCCAGTGAAAATTTAGAAGCTTGGGCTAGTGTAAAGCTGCTGCTGATGCAAAAGGCGCTCAACCCCTGATGTGGTCATGTCTGTAATCGGTTGTCCATTTTGCAGAGCATCGCGAATCGCGGTACTACGGATCGGCAACCTTTCAGGGCAAGCCATCACTGCCCAACGCTGCAGTATTTCATCCGCTTTGTAGAATTTTCCAAAGTGAAGCAAATTGTCCGGCCCGATCACAAACGTCAACTCATCCTGCGGATACAGAGCTTGCAAGCGCGTCAACACCGCATAAGTAGTGACGGCCTCTGGCGGAGCATATAAGGCTTGTTCGACATCAGAGCGCTGCACTTTATTTGAGCCAATATCTTGGATGAATTGATCCACCAGTTGACTGCGCAACTCGTATTCAAGCATGGTTTTCCCCCAAGCGTGGGCAATGCTCGGTACTAACAAAACCAAATCAAAATGACCAAGCGAATCAATAATACTTTTGTGGCCTAAGGTCGGCGGATTAAAGGCGCTGCCAAACACCGCAATCTTTTTCATTGTGCACCTTGCCGATCAGGAAATGCCCTTTCTCGGTTTTCTAATTCAACGATTGCGGTATCATACACCGAAAAATTGACATTGCTTGCAGGAAAGGAACCTATGGAACACAAGATCCGTGAAGAAATGCGCGTACTGCCTTCGATCGATCCACAGTGTGAAATCGAACGCCGCGTAGCTTTTATTAAGCGTAAGCTCACCGAAGCGCGCTGCAAATCCCTCGTATTGGGCATCAGTGGTGGCGTCGATTCCACAACCTGTGGTCGCTTGGCTCAACTTGCGGTTGAAGAACTCAACCAGCAACACAATACGACGGAGTACCAATTTATCGCGGTGCGTTTACCTTACGGCGAGCAAAAAGATGAAGATGAAGCGCAACTCGCACTCTCCTTTATTCGCCCAACTCACTCGGTTTCCGTCAACATCAAAGCCGGAGTCGATGGTTTGCATGCTGCCTCTCACCACGCACTGGCGAATACCGGACTTATCCCAAGCGATCCGGCTAAAGTTGATTTCATCAAAGGCAACGTGAAAGCGCGTGCGCGCATGGTCGCGCAGTATGAAATTGCCGGCTATGTCGGCGGTCTAGTGCTAGGTACCGATCATTCTGCAGAAAACATCACCGGTTTTTATACCAAGTTTGGGGATGGCGCGTGTGACCTCGCCCCACTGTTTGGCCTCAACAAACGCCAAGTACGCTTGCTCGCCAAAACGTTAGGCGCACCTGAGCAGTTGGTTTACAAAACCCCTACCGCTGACCTTGAAGAGTTAGCACCGCAAAAAGCCGATGAAGCCGCCTTAAACCTGACCTATGAACAGATTGATGATTTCTTGGAAGGTAAAGCAGTACCTGCCGAAGTTAGCCAGCGTTTAGTGGCGATTTATCACGCAACTCAGCACAAGCGCCAGCCTATTCCGACCATTTACGACTAGACGCCTTATTGACCTACATCAAGCCAAGCCTTTCGCTTGGCTTGATAGTCAAAATATCGCCTTGTCTGACGCAACAAACTCGTTACAAAAAATCACTAAAAATCTTTACTTTTCAGCCCGATAGTGTGACTCCCACCTGAATAACGAGATCTCATTTATTCCAGCTAGAATTCTGTGAACTCTGCTTCATAATTTTTGCAAATGAAATCCGACAATACATATAACTTCATTTCAATATAGGGAACATGGGATGCTATATGTAGAATTTCTTTTTCTACTGCTGATGTTGTATATCGGCTCACGATACGGCGGTATCGGGCTTGGGGTCGTTTCGGGGATTGGTTTGGTTATCGAAGTTTTCGTCTTCAAGATGCCACCGACCTCACCACCAATCACAGTGATGTTAATTATCCTCGCGGTTGTCACCTGTGCCTCGATTCTTGAAGCCGCTGGCGGCTTAAAATACATGCTGCAAGTGGCGGAGCGCATGCTGCGCAAAAACCCCAAACGTGTCACGTTAATTGCCCCTTTTGTCACTTACACCATGACGTTTATGCTGGGTACAGGCCATGCGGTTTACTCAATCATGCCAATCATTGGTGACGTTGCCCTGAAAAACGGCATTCGTCCTGAGCGCCCGATGGCAGCAGCATCCGTTGCGTCACAAATCGCCATTACCGCCTCGCCGATTTCGGCCGCCGTGGTTTACTACCTAGCCGAACTCGCCAATATCAACCACAACATTACCTTGCTTTCTATTTTGATGGTGACGATTCCCGCCACCCTGTTTGGTACGCTTTTAATGTCGCTGTACAGTTTGAGACGCGGTAAAGAGCTGGAGAACGACCCTGAGTACCAAGCAAGACTGCAAGACCCCGTCTGGCGCGAGAAAATCCTCAACACCACCGCCACCTCACTCGATGAAACCTTGCCAGCGTCAGCTCGTAACTCCGTGCTGCTGTTTATCTCCTCGATTTTAGTGATCGTAGTGATTGCAATGTGGCCGGAGATCCGCACCATTCAAGAAGGCACTAAGCCAATTGGCATGGACATGGTGATTCAAATGATCATGCTCTGCTTCGGCGGTATCATTTTGCTCGCCACCAAAACAGACCCACGCTCTGTACCTAACGGTGTGGTGTTCAAATCTGGCATGGTGGCTGCGATTGCCATCTTCGGTATCGCATGGATGTCTGACACCTACTTCCAATACGCCATGCCACAATTTAAATCTGGCATCGTGGAGATGGTGACCAACTACCCTTGGACGTTTGCTCTGGCGCTGTTCATTGTGTCGGTGGTGGTGAACTCACAAGCCGCAGTCGCGCGGATGATGCTCCCAGTTGGTTTAGGGTTAGGTTTAGAACCCGCACTGCTGATTGGCTTGATGCCAGCCCTGTACGGTTATTTCTTTATTCCGAACTACCCATCGGATATTGCCACCGTCAACTTCGATAACACAGGCACCACCAAGATCGGTAAGTGGTATTTCAACCACTCCTTTATGGCTGTCGGTCTGATTTCCGTGATCTCAGCCTGCTGTGTGGGATTTGTGCTCAGCAAAATCATCATCGGCTAAACAAAGCTTGTAACCAATAGCCAAAGAGCCACTGAATGTGGCTCTTTTATTTACGACCAATCTTCATGCTCTCTCTCCCCAAATGACTTGGCATTGTAGATAGCGGTTGCTACTAATCACTAAAGGCCTCAGAATGGCGGGCTTTGCGCGGACTTCCCGCGTTATTTGATTACTGTTGAGAATGATATATGGGTTTTACCTCGCTCGGTCTGTCTGCGCCAATCCTTAAAGCTATTGAAGAGAAAGGATACAACACGCCTTCACCGATTCAGTTACAGGCTATTCCTGCGGTTTTAGCAGGCAAAGACGTGATGGCCGCAGCTCAAACTGGCACAGGAAAAACGGCTGGCTTTACGCTACCTATTTTAGAATTGCTGGCAAAAGGGCCAAAAGTTCGCGCCAATCAAGTTCGTGCTTTAATCCTTACCCCAACGCGTGAACTGGCCGCACAAATCCAAGACAATGTCATGCTCTATGGCCGCCATCTACCGCTCAAAAGCGCAGTTGTATTTGGTGGTGTGAAAATTAACCCACAAATGCAGCGAATGTGTAAAGGTGCGGATATCTTAGTGGCAACCCCAGGCCGCTTAATGGATCTTTATAACCAAAATGCGGTCAAATTTGATCAGTTGGAAATTTTGGTACTTGACGAAGCAGATCGCATGCTCGACATGGGCTTTATTCGTGACATTCGTAAGATACTGAAATTATTGCCTGCAAAGCGCCAAAACCTACTGTTTTCAGCTACCTTCTCGACCGAAATCCGTGAGCTTGCCAAAGGCTTGGTGAATAACCCCGTCGAAATTTCAGTCAGCCCAGCCAACTCAACGGCAAGAACCGTTGAACAGTGCATTTATCCTGCTGATGTGAAAAAGAAACCGGACATGCTGGTGAAATTGGTCAAAGAGGGGAATTGGCAACAAGTGCTGGTATTTATGCGTACCAAGCATGGTGCCAACCGTTTAGCGACCTATCTCAACGAGCAAGGTTTAACCGCGGCCGCGATTCACGGCAATAAGAGCCAAGGCGCACGCACCCGAGCACTGGCGGATTTTAAAGCGGGAGAGGTGCGTATTCTGGTCGCAACAGATATTGCGGCGCGTGGCATTGATATCCCGCAACTACCTCAAGTGGTGAATTTTGAATTGCCGAAAATTGCTGAAGATTACGTGCACCGAATTGGCCGAACAGGCCGTGCAGGTGAAGTCGGTAAAGCAATATCCTTGGTAAGTGCCATTGAAGCGCCGGAATTATTTGCCATTGAACGTTTAACGCAAGCCTTACTGCCCCGTGTAAATTTAGCGGGATTTGAGCCGACCAACCAACTCCCTGAGTCAAAGTTAGACACTCGACCTTTGAAACCGAAAAAGCCCAAAAAACCTAAAAAGGTAGAGGGAGCTGGAGAAAACAAAGGCAGCGCAGCTGAAAACAAACCTAAAGCTGGCCACCGAGGTCAACCTACAGGGCAAGCTCGCACAGCGAAAAAAGGCGGCACTCATTCAGCGCCGAAAAAACCCGCAAACCGCCCTCGTCGCAGTTCTTCAAAACCAGTGACAAAGTCATCATCAGCTAAACCGATTTAGGTGTGAAACCAATAGCAAAAGAGCCACATCATGTGGCTCTTTTTGTTCAACCATCTTCGAAACACCAATCGCTAATCCTTTGAATATGTGATATTCCGCCATCGTCACATAAGAACTACTCGAAAGTACCGAATATGCAAGCATGATGATATCATCGCTCCCGCTACAATCTTTCTCAGCTGTCGTAATCGACGAAATACAGAGAGATTTGTCTGAAGAAATTCAAAAATAAAAGTGATTGAATAGCAAAGGATGAAAGTGGGAATGTTGGCTGTAACGATGAAGGAATCAGAAAAACAATAGACTTCTAAGACAAGCGAAGGCCTTCATGATCGGAAAGAACGGATAAATACCCAGCATCAAATTGTCATCCTAAAGTCTTTCTGCCTCACGAGCAGACAGCTCGTAGCAACGGGAGAAATCCCCTATGCAGAGACTGTAAAATGGAATACCGTCGTATATCACTTTCTACTGCGGCTTTCCCACCATGCCTTAGTTATGTGAATGCCTCAGATTGAACAAGAGGTAAATCCACTAAACCCTAACTAGCAAGATATTACTGAGCTAATTTAATCAGCTAGCTCGGGACTGGACAGAAACGAGATAGCTGACAAAGAGAGTTGGTATTTTGCTCATTAGATAAACTAACCCAATCCTCAACTGCCATGGAGACCTCTGCGTATTCAATTCAGGATGTTCTACTCATTCTTTTTGCCAAATCAAATAAGTTGACTTTAGTACTAGATTTATTCGTTCATGTGTGTGATGTTGCACCCTATCTAAAACTAGCTATCTGATATAAATGGCAAACACTTTCCGTATCCACATGCTGAAAGCTAAGACAGGCGATTCATTTATCGTAGAGTGTGACAATGAAGCATTCTTCATTGATGGTGGAACTCGCAGTGTAGCGAAGTATTTGAAAAGATATTTACAAGAAAACTATCTTGCAAAACTACAAGCGGTATTTGTGACACATGTGGATAGGGATCATATTGGAGGAATAGCAAAGCTATACGGTCAGTTTAGTGAATATGTTCCGAAAACAGCGCCCATTTATATGAATCACCCTGATCAGGTCACTATAACAACTAATACAAGTGGTCTAGTGACTTATGAGGATGGAAACAGCCTCAAAGAAGTTCTTATGAAGAACGGTTACGTACTCGATGAAGCTACAACGGGTAAAATTCTTGACTTTAATGGAGTCACAGTGGAAGTCTTATCGCCTCCATCTGTAGTCGCTGGTCAACTTTTCACTGAGTGGAGAGCCAGTGATGATGGGCTCGTTTCAACTGATTTAATCGAAGTCGATTGCTCAAATGTGCCCCCTGAGCCAAAAAACAATATTTCCAGTGACATTGTAAATGCGTCTTCAATTGCACTAACTATCAGACATGCGGGCAAAACTGCTTTGTTCTTGTCTGATAGCCTTCCAGAGGTGGTATTAAACCAAATCGAAGGAAAGATAAAGTTTGATATTGTAAAAATCTCTCACCATGGGAGTAAACACAATACCAGTATGGAGTTACTAAGAAGAATAGATTGTAACAACTTCATTATTTCTACTAATGGGCCTAGAAGTTATGGTCATCCGCATGCAGAAACCCTAGCGCGATTAATCTTATCGAGTATTGAGCATGGTTATTCGGAATGTAACATTACTTTCAACTATGAGAAAGTTTGCAATCGCATCAAGATAAATAATCTACCAAGTGGTTTTCATGTAAACTTAATTTATTCAGAGACTATTACCTTATAATGAAAGTATTAAAGAATAGCATCAAATCAAATTTCGTAACTCTCAATTCTAGCGGTTTACATGTAGGTTGTGGTTTTCTATTTAAATCGGATGATATCACTTACTGTATTACTGCTGGACATGTTATCTATGGAAAAAATTATGATGTTGAACGCGTAGTAGAAATATTAGATGTTCGCGGTCAGCGCATTGAAAGTTTTGAACAGTTGACCTTTCTAGAGTTCGCGCAAAAACACGATCTAACATTGTTTAAACTTTATTCTGAAGTAGAAAACATACAGCCAGTTACTCTTTGTAATTCGATAACCAACAGCAGATTATTATCTATTTCATACATGAAACCTAGTCTTCTGAAAGACTCTTTCTTCTTGGATAATGTTAAGTTCAATGATGATCTAGAAACAAATCAATTCAGATACTCGGCAGCTCCTGGGGCATTTAACAACTTTCACGATGATTCGCATGGTGCTGAAGCGATGGAAGGGATCTCTGGTAGCCCAATGTTACTTTGCACTTCAGATAATACCATTGTATTACATGGGATAACGAGCAGAATACCTAACGACGGGGTGCTCAACTTTATTGAGACTAGAGATTTAACTGTTCTCACTGAGGTTGTTGATAGTTTTGAGTTCCAAAATAGTGAAGATTTTGATTGTAATCATAGGCTAATAGGCTTCAACCGCAAGTTAATAAATGAGGAAAAATTTAACCTGTGGGTTGATGAATGGAAAAACCGCCCTGGTAATGAAGGATATTATGGTCATTTAGAAAATAAATTAGAAACGATTCATGGTGATTCGTACAAAGCAGAGTTACCCAAAGAGCTAGAAAAAATAATGATTGGCGATGCTTGTATCAAAAACGTAATTGAAAAAGATTCTACTCTCTTTGAGAGCTATGTAGATGTTATTGAGACAGCGGAAAGGGATAAAATGGAGAAGTACGTCAGCTCAAAGCATGAAGCTCTCGAACACTACAATAACGTTTACCAAGAACACCTTGATGTAATTAACGAAGATCTGGAGCAATTTGATCTAAGTCGTACGGATAGAAAAAAAATTGCCCAATATAATGTCGCAACATGGATGGCAGTCTGTAATCTTAGGTTCAGTAAAAAATGACTATATATATTGAAAAACGACCATATACCAGTTTTCTTTCTCCAAGAAAGTTAGACAGCTTTCAAATTGCTGCAATCATCTTTTTAATTGCATATTCTACTTCTGGACGTGCGAGGTATATTTACTTAGATAAACTTCATTTTCTATTTGATCTGTTAATGTGTGATCAAGACTTCTCTAGTCTTCCCAAATTCACCATTCCTCCATGGAGCATAGATAAGGAATTGAAACATAAGGTAATAGTTCTTGTCAAAAATGAAGTTATATGTCAGTCATATGACAATAACAGAGTTAGGTATTCACTAACTGAAAAAGGACTCAAAAAGTTTGATGAGCTAATTGAAATTAAAGAATTATCAATTTTATGCTCAAAATCAGAAGCCTTGGCTAATACTACAACAAAAACGTTTGAAAGATCTAAGGTAATCTATAATGTTTAAGATTAATAACGTATCGTCTGAAATCCATGTTCGTGAAAATAAAAACAAATACGGATTCAAATTTAACTTTAATAGCGGTCTTAACATTATAAAAGGTCAAAACTCTACGGGTAAATCAAGTATATTGTCTTGTATTTATTACAATTTAGGTATGGAGCAGTTACTTGGAATGAGTACGAATAAGACTAGCCTATTGGATAAATGTTTGACTAGCGAGTTTGTTTACAAAGATACGACCTACAGCATTACACAGTCGATGATAAGACTTGAGATAGAGAATAATAACGGTGAGATTGCTTTGATTGAAAGACCTGCAATATCGCCAAGTGAAGATAATAGAAACACAATTATTGTTCAACAAGATGGTAAAGTCAGTAAATACTACCTTCACTCTGCAAAAGATCACAGTCATAAGTTTGGTTTTTATACATGGCTTCAAACATTCATTGGTATTGAATTACCAAGAGACCCCGAGACGAATAAGATCACATTATATTTACAGAATGTATTCTCTAGTTGCTTCATAGAGCAAACTAAAGGTTGGTCAGATTTTATGTCCCAAATGCCTTCTTTTAATATTAAAGATGCAAAGAGGAAATTGGTCGAGTATTTATTATCATTACAGTGTTTAGAAAATGATATCGAAAAAGATAGATTATCTAGTGAAAAAACTGAACTAGTAGAAAGTTGGAATCAAGCGGTTAGGGATTTCGACAGGGTGGATTACTCACTTTCATACGTAGTAAATGGACTTGGAAAAAAATTTGAAAAATCAAAGATCGATTCTTTGTTGAACCTCCAACTTAAAATAAAAATGGAGTCTAACTGGTTAGATATAAAGACTGCACACAAGTTAAAAACTAAAGAGCTCACTAAGTTAAGAAAAAGAAATCGAGATATTGAAAAACGCAAAGATCTCTGTGATTTGAGTGAGAATCGAAAAGACCTTAAGGTAAGGCTTTTGCAACTAAATAGAGTGAAATCCTCGTTAGACCGTGCGTATGCAACCGAAAAATACAAAGTTAAGAACTATACAGACCACTTAACTAGACTTTCAGAAGAAAGGTCTAACATTGTTGGTTCAAGAAAGGTTGACGAATTGATTAGTGAACTTTCGTCATCAGATAATTGTCCGCTATGTGACAATACAATTACTGCAATATCTCCAAATAAGGTCGTAAGCCAGGATAACTATGAGAGTTCATTGAAGTATATAGATAGTAAAATATCAATGATCTCCAGCTACCTAGATAGCTTTAGTAATTTCGAAGAAGACTATGCCAAAGACTGTAACTACTATAATAATCTTATTCACTCCACTAGAAATAAGATAGCAAACCTTGATCGCGACTTGAATTCAAACGTAGATAAGTCTTTACACAGGTCACTAATTCAGCAAGAACTTGTCACTTCCAATTTATTGGATAGACTTAATGTATTGGCTGGAGAGTTTGAGAAGTTTAAAGAAAATATCAACAGTCTTAACACTCGAATAGTCAATATAGACAATGAGATCAGAGATATAAAGCAGTCTTTTGGTAGTGATGAAGAAAAAATAAACTTATTTCAGAAAATTTTTCAAAGTTACTTGGAAAAGTTCCATTACGAAAGTAATGAAATTTATAAAGTTAAGATTAATAGTAAACAACCATTTAAAGTTTTTCCGAGCGTCTTTAATGTCGCAGCAGGTAGTGCACAACCTATTCGATTGGCGTCATCTGCTAGTGATTTTATAAGATCTGAGTGGGCTTTTTATCTGTCTTTGTTGGTTATGTCTAGTGTACATCCAGGCGTATTGATCTTTGACGAACCTGGTCAACATGCAATGAGTATTGACTCTATGACTCGACTACTTGAGGAGTCAGAGAAATTTAAAGATCGTCAACTTATATTCGCAATTTCAAAGTTCTACAAAGGGTATGGAAAAGAAAAACAAGATTTCTTTATAGATAATATTACTGCCAACTTGGAGCAATTTACAGAAATAGAAATTGACTCAGACAACCAGAAACTTGTATCTGAACTATGAAATAAGTTAGGCACCTATTATTCAGGTGCCTAATTATATAATCTGGTTGTTAATTTTCGATAAAGGTTAGTAGTTATTAAGAACTGAATCAATGGGGCATGCCTTGCTTTTGTTACTCATTACTTCTGGTATATCAAATTTACCTGAACTGTATTGTTCGAACTTTGTTGCCCTGCGATAGTCGCTTCAAAATTTTTTCACCTCTATCGCCACTTGCTAACTTTAGAGTAAAAAAAGAGCCGTTAAAAACGGCTCTTAATCATTCGATTTTTCCGATAAATTTAAAGCTTACTCACGCCCGTAGACGTTGTTCTCTTGCTCTTGAACTCGGATAAATGTTGTACGCTTCGTTAGCTCACGAAGCTCCGCCGCGCCTACGTAGGTACAGGTTGAGCGCACGCCGCCGAGGATGTCTTGAATGGTGCCGTGTACGCTGCCACGGTATGGCAATAGTACGGTTTTTCCTTCGGCTGCACGGTAACCTGCTACACCGCCAGAATGCTTGTCCATCGCGCTCTTCGATGACATGCCGTAAAATTTCATGAAGGTTTCGCCATCTTTTACGATGAGTTCACCGCCTGCTTCTTCATGGCCTGCCAGCATACCGCCAAGCATCACGAAATCCGCGCCGCCGCCGAAGGCTTTCGCGACATCTCCCGGACACGTACAGCCGCCGTCACCGATGATACGACCACCAAGGCCGTGCGCAGCATCCGCACATTCGATAATCGCGGACAGTTGTGGGTAGCCGACACCGGTTTTTACGCGTGTCGTACACACAGAGCCCGGGCCAATGCCTACTTTAACAATGTCTGCACCCGCGAGGATAAGCTCTTCGACCATATCGCCGGTTACGACGTTACCCGCAGAAATCACTTTGTCAGGAAATGCAGCGCGTACCCTTTGCACGTACTCAACAAGGTGCTCAGAATAGCCGTTCGCGATATCGATGCAGATGAAGATCAGTTCATCAGACAGTGCCATCACATCTTTGGTTTTTTGGAAATCGGCTTCCGATGTGCCGGTTGAAACCATAACATTGTTCAGCGTCGCTTTGTCGGCACTTTTCACAAACTCAGCCCAATCAGCCACAGTGTAATGTTTGTGTACTGCGGTCATCACACCATGCTCAGCCAAGGCTTTAGCCATGGCAAAACTGCCTACCGAGTCCATATTGGCGGCAATCACAGGTACGCCTGACCATTGACGACCACTATGTTTGAAAGTAAACTCGCGGGTTAAATTTACTTGAGAACGGCTTTTCAGGGTTGAACGTTTCGGGCGAAACAGGACATCTTTAAAACCTAACTTAAGTTCTTGTTCGATACGCATTGTGTAATTCCTTGATTAATTGACCATTTGTGTCTCTTAGCAGAGTGCGTAGTACCTTCGTTGGCAGACGTCAGTACATTTCGGACACAAAAAAACCGGAGCGTTGGCAGACGCTCCGGTTTTCAGCATTATAGGCCGCGTTTTTTTTCTCTCAAGACTGATATTTGACTTTTTTTTGTGTTACCCTGCCGAAGTTTTCATACCCAGACAATCCCCTCTGTAACACTCAACTCTTAAATTGCTTACCAAACAGTACGTTAGTTCTATTTTGTCAAATTACCGACATATCGCTTTTTGCTGAACAATCGATTGCCCTCTCTTTAAATTGCCATAAATTAGACTTTGATCACCTTTTTGCAGAGCAAAATTCCAGCAACTCACAAGCTCCGTTTTCGAAGTCGATCAAGCTCACATCACGTATAAATAATTCACCACGCTTATCCATTCGGCGCATTTATTGCTTAACTTTAAATCTATTCTTGCATTCGGCATCCAAACTACTTGGATTTGTAGATGCGCAGTCAGTGAGTGAATCTTCATGACATAGACAGGCTATGTGATTGGGGTAAACGAAGGTAACAGACACCGCTGCAGCTTCAAGTAGGAGGAAATATTAATCCTTTCAGGGAATGAAACAGGTGGGCTATGGTACGTTTTTGCGGCTGGTTAATAGTTTTTTGTTGCTTTGCACTTCCTGCTTATGCGGGAAATAGCCCTTATTCCTTTTCGTTAAGCACAGGCTTTAGCCGTATCGATAGCCCTTCCAGTAGTGATGAAGCTTGGGTTACTCAGTTTGGGTATAACTACCAGTTTTCGCCGTTTATCGGCTTAGATCTCGGCTATTCAGGCATGATCGGCAACGGAGCCGAAATGTTAAACACGCAAAAACAGAAGATTGATGTCAAAGTTGAAGGTTTTTATTTTGGCGCTTTTTTCGAACAGCCTATCAATAACCTGACGATTCTTTACGCTCGCGGCGGGCTATCGCAATTCAAAGTGAAAGAGCGCTATGAATTGGGTGCGATTGGCGATAACCGTCAATTTTCAGGAACCAATCCGTATATCGGCATCGGTACGAAAGTGCAATCGAGCATCGACAAAAGTTTGGCGCTGACTATGGAGCTCAGTTACTACCCTTTAGAGCAAGATTATTCGAGTCTTTCCTTCACCGTAGGCGGGCAATATCGTTTTTAAGCGACACTTAGACAGCATTTTTTGATAGGCTAAGGCCACGATTTGCTATTTATCACTTTCGTTTTATGAAACTCACCCTTCGCAAAAAGCTGTTAGAAAAAGTAGAAAACACGACAGAAACTCCCATGCTGATCCTTTCTGTCGTTTATGTTGTCGTCGCGTTGCTGCCTGACATTGCCGTTTTATCTCCCGATGATCTTGAGTTTCTTGATGGCTTACTCTGGATTGTGTGGGGCATTTTTGCGACAGAGCTGTTAGTCAAAATCTTCGTCAGCCCTAAACCACTGCAATATATGATGCAGAATTGGCCGGACGTACTTATCGTGGCGATGCCGTTTCTGCGTCCCCTGCGTTTCCTACGTATTTTGTTGGTACTGCCCAAAGCGTGGAGACAAACCAAATCGGTTCTGCGCCAAAAAACCTTCAGCTTTATCGGTCTGACAAGTCTTTCTACTGTGCTGCTCTCTGCGGCGTTTGTGTATCTGGTTGAGAAAGGAACCCCTAGCCCCATCAATAGCTATGCCGATGCGCTGTGGTGGGCGATGTCGACCATTACTACGGTAGGTTATGGGGATATGTACCCGGTCACAGGGTTTGGGCGTGGAGTCGCGGTATTTTTGATGCTGACAGGGATCACCCTGTTTGGTCTATTAACCGCGAGTGTGGCTTCTTTTTTTGTTGAGGATGATACGGCCAAACAAGATCATCTCTCCCTCAATCTCTTGCTTGAAAAAAACCAGCAGTTAGAAACACAGTTGAATCAATTGGTTGAAACTCAGCAACCTAGAAAGCGTTTTCATCTAGCGAGCTACCGTCGGCAGCTCGCAGAGCGTGAAACAGAACGGAAAAATCAGAAACCAAAGCGTCGTCGAATAAAACTTCCGTCGCAAGACAATCGCAACGCCTAATTCAGGCGTTGCGCATGGTGTGGCGGCGAAATACCGCCACTAATGCGGCAACCGCCAAAAAGAAGCAGTAATAAGAGTAACTCACCACGCTCAATGGCGACATTTGAAAAATAGAGCCAAGCAATAACGCTTGTGCGCCATAAGGCAACACACCTTGCATGATGCACGAGAAGATATCCAGCAAGCTGGCAGAGCGTTTTGCTGTCACGCCATTGTGTTCAGCCAGCTCTTTAGCCACCCCGCCACTCACAATGATGGCAACCGTGTTGTTCGCCGTGCACACATTGGTCAGTGCCACCAAGCCTGCAATCCCCAATTCACTGGCTCGCATTTTTTGTACATCACTGTGTGAACGAGCAAATTTATCGATCATTCGGCTAATGTGGTGAGTGAGAAACGCCAATCCGCCTTGCTGTTTCATCAGTTCACCCATGCCACCAATCAGCATCGATAACAGGAAAATCTCCTGCATGTTGCCAAAACCCGCGTAAACATCTTTGGTTAATGCCGACAAGGAGTAACCGTCACTCAAACCACCGACACCCGCGGCCATTAAAATGCCCACCAGCAGTACCAGGAACACATTCAACCCCATCACGGCCAACACGAGAATGGTGAGGTAAGGCAGCACTTTTAGCCATTCAATGTCACTGGTTTGCGGTGATTGTGCCGTTTGGCTGCTGAAGGTGAACACCACAAGCGCCAACAGCGCCGCTGGCAAAGCAATGCGGATATTCTCTTTAAATTTGTCACGCATATGGCAGCCTTGTGAACGGGTTGCCGCAATGGTGGTATCCGAAATGATCGAAAGATTATCACCAAACATGGCACCGCTCAGCACGACCCCAGCCGTTAAACCAAGATTCAAATCCGCCGCTTGGGCAATACCTAACGCCACGGGAGCAATCGCCGCAATCGTCCCCATTGAGGTGCCCATTGCTGTGGCAACAAAGGCTGAAATAACAAACAGCCCCGGCAGAATGAGACTCGCTGGCAGCAGTGCTAAACCAAGATTCACTGTGGCATCCACGCCACCAGTAGCTTTGGCAACGGCGGCAAAGGCTCCGGCAAGCAAATAAATGATGCACATCGCCATAATATCGCTGTGACCCACACCACGTAAAAACTGCTCGATGGCTCGATTGAGCGACTCTTTGCTCAAGGCAATCGCCAAAACGACCGCAGGCAGAACAGCAACAGGGGCCGGCAGTTGATAGAACGCAAACTCAACCCCTTGCCAAGTGAGATAGCTCCCTACGCCCATAAAAAGCAGTAAGAAAACCATAAGTGGTAATAGGGCAAAGGCATTCGGTTGTTGAGGCTTTGAAGACGAAGTGTAGTGCATGCAAATATCAAATCATGGTGACGAAATTGGGCGCAAAGCCTAAAGGTAAGCCGGATACATGTCAACAGTCTAGACGTCCAAACATCCATTTGTTGCACATTTATACCTAATGATTTTGGGGTTTATTTTTCCCACTAATGGGTATATCTATAGGCCAGATACTCTAAGAGACAGGAATTACTATGCTCAACGTCATTTTTTTTAGTGCAAAGCACTACGATATCGCCTCTTTCAGCAAATTGGTTGACCCCACCCAGCTGTCTTTGCACTTTCATGATTTCCGATTGACCGATAAAACGGCCCAGATGGCAAAAGGCTGCGAAGTGGTCTGCGCTTTTGTCAATGATGAGCTGCACGCCAGCGTATTAGAACAGCTTTACCAAGGGGGAACTCGTCTTATTGCCATGCGTTGTGCTGGCTTTGATAAAGTCGACCTTGAAGCGGCGAAGCGACTTGGAATGCAAGTCGTCAGAGTGCCAGCCTATTCGCCAGAAGCGGTGGCCGAACATACGGTGGGGATGATGCTGTGCTTAAATCGCCGCTTCCATAAAGCGTATCAGCGTACCCGTGATGCCAACTTCTCTCTTGATGGCTTGGTGGGTTTTAACTTCCACGGCAAAACGGTCGGGGTGATCGGCTCAGGCAAAATCGGGGTGGCAACCATGCGTGTTTTGAAAGGGCTCGGTATGCAGATCCTCTGCTTTGACCCTTATCCCAATCCCGATGCGATTGCACTGGGTGCGCGCTATGTAGAGTTGTCCGAACTTTTCGCGCAAAGTGATGTGATCACCCTGCACTGCCCGATGAGCAAAGAGAACTATCATTTGCTCAATGAGTCAGCGTTCGATCAGATGAAAGATGGAGTGATGATCATTAACACCAGCCGTGGGGAATTGCTTGATTCTGTGGCAGCAATTGAAGCATTGAAACGAGGCCGAATCGGCGCGCTAGGCTTGGATGTGTATGACAATGAGAAAGATCTGTTCTTCCAAGACAAGTCCAACGATGTGATCGTCGATGACGTATTCCGCCGCCTTTCTGCTTGTCATAACGTGCTGTTCACTGGCCACCAAGCCTTTTTGACCGAAGATGCACTGAACAATATTGCGCAAACTACGCTCAATAACATCCAGCTCTTTTTTGACAATCAAGCATCGGGTAATGAATTAATTCAATAACTCACGCAGGTGAGGCAATAAATCGCTGGCCAGAAGCCCTCTCTGGCCATGCGATTTGGTATTGAGATCCGCAGCGCTACTGTGTAGCCAAACCCCAAGTTTTGCCGCATCCGCTAAGGGAATTTTTTGCGCTAATAGCGCCACAATAATGCCGGTAAGTACATCGCCCATCCCCCCACTGGCCATTCCAGGATTCCCCTGTAAGCAGACCGCGATCTCTTTCCCATCATCCACTAAAGTCCCCGCACCTTTGAGCACGACAACGCCTCCATAGCGTTGCTGAAGCTGGCGAATCGCCGCAAAACGATCTTGCTCCACCTCTTCCACTTCACAGCCCAATAAACGCGCCGCTTCGACGGGATGCGGTGTAATGATCCGCTGCGCATCATAGCTGGGGTTATACGCTAGAAAATAGAGTGCATCCGCATCCCACACTTTCGGAACCTTCAAGCTACTTAAGCGCTGCATAATCTGCTGCGCTTGCGCATCTCGCCCTAATCCGGGCCCCAAAGCAAGGGCATCACACCATTCAATGCGCTCTTCAAATAAATGCTGTTTGTTCCAGCTCGTGCTCATCACTTCCGGTGTAATCGTCAGCATAGCGGTAACGTTATCGGGATGGGTCATTGCCGCGCTCAGCCCAGCTCCCGAACGAGCACAAGCGGAAGCACACAAAATCAAGGCTCCGCCCATACCTTCATTGCCTCCGACGATCAAAGCTTTGCCATTTTGGCCTTTGTGAGTACAAGCTTGACGTGGCGGCAATAACCTGTGTCTTAGCTTGCCATCGATGGAGACTAAGGAAGGCGTATTGTGCTCGGCAAACACTTCTTCAACCCCAAGCCCGGCATAGTGTAACGTTCCAACATAACAGCGCGCTTGGCCAGTCACCAAGCCTTGTTTTAACCCAATCAAACTCACCGTATGCTGCGCTTTAATGCATGTCCCCATCACTTGACCGGTATCGGCACACAGCCCTGAAGGCACATCCACCGCCACAATCGGTTTGCCACTTTGGTTGAGTAACTCGATGAGCGGCACCACCTGCGGGCGTAACGCCTCTTTTAAACCAATGCCAAACAGCGCATCAATAATGACATCCGTCGATTCGGGCACTTCAGACTGTGGAGCGTAGACCGCACCACCCAACTCTTTCCATTGCTGATAAGCACGATGGGCATCGGCTGGCAGTTTTTCAGGATCGCCTAACTGCCATACGGTAACATCAATCCCCATATGTCTGGCTAATACCGCGACAATATAACCGTCCCCACCATTATTTCCGCCACCGCAACAAATTAACCAGTGATGGCTAGTGGGATACTGAGCAAAAGCGATGGTGAATACCGCTTGTCCTGCGCGTTCCATTAAATGAAAGAGCTCAAGACCTCGCTCACTCGCGGCATCTTGTTCGCCTTGTTTGAGCTGCTGCGTAGTATAAAAATGAGTGGGTAACGGCATAATGGTGTCCAACAGCTGACAAAACGGCCATCAGATGGCCGTTTCATATTTATTGAGAAGAAGCTTGTTGAGAAACAAGGGCTTCACTTGTTGCATCTTGAATGGATAAGAAGAGTGAATTTATCGCGCCTGTCGGCGTACGCATTGGGTTAAGCGTGACGTTTTGATACATAAATTTGGCTTGCTGAGTCACTGGACGCACATTACGGCAATGGAACAAATAAGGGCGCTGCTGCCAAGTAATAAAACTACGGCAACCCAGATCGTACACCGGTTTGGTTTTTAACTTAAACCACTCCACAGGGATCTCTGGAAAAATCTCGAACAGAGATTTACCAATAACATCATGAGCTTGCTTACCGCTATGATGGGTCATAAACCCATTCCACACTTGCACGTTGTAGTCTCGGTTAATCACAATCAATCCCATATCGACATTCTGAACCATATCGACCATCCAATGGAATTGCTCAAACTCCGCAGGTAACGCTAGCATCAGAAGTCCTCCATTAAATAGGAAAGTTTGTTGTCCAGCAGCGGTAACGATTCATCGACAAACATAAACAGTAAATCACAACGAATCGAGGTGCCTTCAATGTTATAACTCACCTCAAAGGTCATGGTTTTTTTAAATGCCCCTTCGGTTGACTGAATCACAGAATCAATAGAGATGTGCTGCCCCAATAAAACGGGCGAACTTTGGAAAAAACGCACTTCCGCCTGGTGGCCTAAACCATTTAAAAATGAGCCCACCAGAATATTAGAGACATCCATCAGCAGCTCTAACTCTTGCAAGTCTTCACTATCGACCGGCACCTTCATTAATTTTTTGAGATCCGCCACGCTAGAGTCACTCAATAACACCAGTGCTTCACCGGCAATTCCTTCGCCGCTAAAACCCTGACACACCCCCGAAACTTGACTGTTTTCAGCCAAATCACGCAGTGCCATGTGTAACTCACTCACCTCAAAGATGTTCACATTAGGTAAAGGCAACTCAACAAACACATCAAAATGGCGCGCCAAGGCATCAGCGGCTCGACCAATCGACACGTTCGCGACTTCCATGTAAATATCGCGCCGTTTTAAAATCGGCAACTCAACCGAAACCGGCGTGACAATGCGTGGCTGAGTGGGTGGCTCCACCAACATTTTCAGCACATCATTGAGCGCATCCTTATCAATGGGCTTTTGAATGAAGGCTTTGGCTCCGAGCGCTAACACCCGCTCTTTGGCTTTCGGTTGAATATCCCCCGATACCACCACTACAGGCGTCGTGTAGCCTTTTTTCCCCATTGCTTCTAATGTCTCGAAGCCGTCTAACTCCGGCATCGTGAGATCCAAAAACATGAGCTTAAAACTTTGCTTCTCTAAAATGCCCATCGCATCCAAACCATGTACCGCAAAGGTAATGTCTGCGTTAAGCGATGCGGGAAGCGAACGCGCCATCTGTTTGCGCGCGAGTGGAGAGTCATCACAGATGAGAACAGGGAAAGACATGCCACCACCTTATTTGTTTTATCAGTAACTAAAGTGTATACCCAAAATTCACACTACAGCTAGGTAAAAGGTGGTGGGATCGTAAATCAAATGGCAGGCCAGAAAGTCAACAGGGCAATTCGTAAGATAATGGCAAACACAATACAACTCACTCCGAGCCGATACCACTTATACTCTTCAATCGTCATTGGGATGCGTTTATAAAACATAGTCGCCACCCCTTTCCAATCTTGACTGCGACGGCCGTAACGCATCACACCAGTCAAAACGAGCAAAATTCCACTAACCAGAATCAGTTTCTCAACCCAAAACAGCACAATCTCCATGATCATTCCCTCTGATTCACTTTTCCTCAGTGTAATCATTGTGCTGAGATTTGGCTGTTGTACAAAAGTCTAAGGCTTACGCTACCTTGACCTGATGGTGAGATGAACAAAGTGAGGTGATTAAGATGAGCCAAGCCAGTAAGCGTGGCGACAGTTTCAAGTCAGCGTCGCAAGAGAATAGACAATCCATCGAATCGCTACGCAAAACAAAAAGCAGAGCTCAGTGGCTCTGCTTAATTGTTTGGTAAGTGCTGTTAATTAAAAAGCTAACGTGATTAATGAGAGTGCGATTGGTGCTGTGTTGCGATAATTTTGTCTTTGAGTTTTGTTGCCAACTCACGATAGCGGAACCAGAAATAAGTCGCGACAATCGAGAAGAAGAGATAAGACAACGCAAAGACAAACGGCGAGGTCATCAGTTCATTTGAAATTCCCCACATCACACCCACGACGGTCACAGCAACCTTAGCAAAGAAACCGCACAGGAGCAGAAAAACGGCGAGTTGTGGAAAACGCGTACTACGAAACGCAAGCCAGTAACAGCTGCCAACGGCTAAGGAAGCCACACCGAAACCGAGAATAAATGATTGGATGTGATCCGCTGATGCAATGCCACCCGATACAGAAAGCATGAGAATTAAAAACAGTTTCATGATGCACCTACCTTAAATTACCACTAAAAGCATCCATTCATTTTTGAAAACTCATTTTTAGTTAATTTTGAACCTTCAAAAAATTATTTCAAGCTCAAAAAACATGCAGAATTTGTATCCAAATTTTAATGAAACCTATTGTTACACAATGGTTAAATGCACATGGCCTGAAAATACTAGGCAAAAGAGAAGGCAAAGCATCAAAAGCAACAAAAGGAAACATTTGAAACAAAAAAGTTACATTTCAAGATTGCCAGATTTTCTCTATTCTGAGATGTAAAACCTGTTTCACAGCATCTTTACTGGTGTGCTTTATCAGCGAAAACTGACTAAAAAGGGATGGGGAAGCGGTAGACGAATACAGGGCGGGATATAGGCTCAAAAGCCTACGCAAACACAACGAAATCCGTAAGGTTTGCGTAAGGCTCTTTGCCTTTGTACTTCATTTTACGTGAATAGCTACCTTTACCTTTTTTCGCCTTTTCCACTCGGCAGCGAAATAAGGTACTGGTGACGACGGCTTTCAAAGCATTGTCTTTCACTACACCACGCCCACACTCCGTATCCCCTACGGATGAAGTCGATACTGGTATTACTTCTGGTTTGTTTTTCATTGATAGAGCTCCATACAATTGACTGCCACATTTCGGCAGCCACGACATTTTGTACGCAATTTAAGCAGTGTCAACTCATAAATAAGCGGAACAAAGAGAAAACTTAGTTACATAGAAATGGCATTCAGTGCAAAATTTTGGACTATTTTTGTTAACGGGTTTCGACTCTGTTCAAGATTCGATTGACAAGCCAATGGTTTACTCTAGACTCGATCGCGGCTAGAAAGAGTTCTTTGTATACACATCGCTTGGTTGGATTATTCGTAACCGTCCGTGTCGTACGCAATAGCAAGCTACTTTTCCACGCTATCCGCGCCGTAATCGGCCTACGTTAAAAAATGTTTTTAGGATATTTATTATGTCTACTCCAGTTACTGGTACCGTGAAATGGTTCAACGAAACTAAAGGCTTTGGCTTCATCAAGCAAGAAAACGGTCCTGACGTTTTTGCTCACTTCAGCGCAATCCAAGGTGACGGTTTCCGCACTCTGGCTGAAGGTCAAAAAGTGGAATTCGTGATCACTCAAGGCCAGAAAGGTCCACAAGCTGAAAGCATCAAAGTTCTGTAATAGACTTGCCAAAGATTTTAATAGCCAGCCTCACTAGGCTGGCTATTTTTATGCTTCTTTTATATCGATTTTACAAAAGCTCCGATGATAAAAGGGACATCAGCCGTTACTTAATGGCTTAGATGCGCCAAAAGACAGAGACTCTTACGCCGCAAGCTGTGCATGTGGGCCAAACACTTCATAATGAATTCGCGCCTTATCCACACCACGCGCCAGTAACTGCTTGACCACATACTGCATAAAACCAATCGGACCACACAAATAGAAATCTCCATCCTCAATCGGCAGAGTAAGCTCGGCTAACTGCATTTCACCTTGTAAGACATCATCTGCACTTTCATCACGGTACCACACTTGCTGCATCCATCCCTGTTGCGCAATGAGCTGCGCGGTTTCCTGAGCAAAAGTATGTTCCTTAGCAGAATTACACGCATAAAGATAAGTCACTCCAGGCTTATTTTGCTTAGCTAAGGTGTGCAGGATAGCCTGCATGGGCGTCGCGCCAACACCAGCCGAAATCAGAACCACAGGCCGCTCACGCTCAACATAGAAAAAATCTCCGGCGGGAGCATAGAGTTTAACGCTATCCCCAACTTTGACGTTGTTGTGCAGATAGTGAGAAACCAGCCCTGGATTATCACTGCCCACCCCTTCGCGCTTAACCGAAATGCGATACTCACGACCATTCGATGCATGCGACAAGGAGTATTGACGAATTTCTCGATAATCACTTCCCTCTGGCGTCACTTCAATCCCGATGTATTGTCCCGGTTGATAATCCAGTACCGCACCACCATCAGTGGGTACGAGCACAAAACTGGTCACGTAAGCAGACTCTACCTGTTTCTCGCGTACAACAAAGGTTCGGCCATCACGCCATCCACCTAAAGCTTGTTTGCGCTCCAAATAGAGTGCACCTTCGCGGTCGATAAAAACTTGAGCCAAAAAGAAATACGCGGCGGTCCAAGCCTCTTCAACCGGTTGGGTAAAGGCATCTGGGGCTAATTCACGCAAAGTCTCCAGCAGATGATGCCCGACAATCTGATAATGCTCTGGCTGAATATTAAAACTGGTGTGTTTATGGGCGATACGCTCAACGGCACTGGTTAATGCGGCTAAATTATCGATATGCTTGGCATAAGCCGCAATGGCTTCAAACAGCGCAACACTTTGACGTCCGGTTTTCTGGTGGGTCATATTAAAAATATGCTTCAGCTCTGGATTATGGCTGAACATACGCTGGTAAAAATGTTGCGTCAGCGCAGGACCTGCAGACTCTAGCAAAGGAATGGTGCTTTTAATGATATTGATGTGTTCTTGGGTGAGCATAACTTCTCCTCGATAGGCAAAAACGGTGGCTTGAGCCACTCTACACAAGCCTTCTTAATGAGCAGATTGCATGCCAAAACCTAATTTATTGAAAAATAACAATAAGCTATTTTCAAACAGGTCAATTTAACTCTTCTCACCATGTCGATTTGACACTACACTATCAAAAAATCCGAACCTAAGAAGCCAAGATGCAAGAATTCTCCTTGAGTACTTTGTTAGAAATGACCGTCGGGCTCGCCAGCGGAGCCAACAACGAAGAGCGTTTTCATCGCCTATTGGATGCAGTACGTAAAGCGGTGATCTGTGACTGCGTCGTTCTGATGTCTCTGCACAACGACACCTTAACCCCTCTGGCGATGCAGGGATTAACTCGCGACACCCTAGGCCGCCGTTTCGTAGTCAGTGAACATCCTAGATTGGCTCAAATTTGCAGCGCGGATTTACCCGTCCGTTTTGCGGCGGATTGCCCACTCCCCGACCCTTTTGATGGACTGCTACTCGACAGCGAAGACGATCTGCCTATGCACTCATGTATGGGCTTACCCCTCCATTTTGGTGAGCAGTTACTGGGTATATTGACGCTCGATAGCTTAAAGCCCGATGCGTTTGATCATCTCTCACCTCGCAGTTTAGAAATGCTTGCGGCCATTGCGGCAGCAACGTTGAAAATGGCGCTTACCTTTTCTGAGCTGGAAAACCAAGCCAAACAGACACAATTACGCCTGGAAGAGCTCAACCAAGAAGCATGGAGCCGTGACAGTGTCGAAATTATTGGTAATAGCGGCCCCATGCTCGCTATGAAAGCGGATATTGATGTGGTTGCGCCCTCGCAATTCAATATTCTGATCCACGGTGAAACGGGTGTAGGTAAGGAGCTGGTTGCTCGCACCATACACCAGCGCTCAAATCGCAAACGGCAGCCTCTGGTCTATGTCAACTGCGCCGCTATCCCTGAAAACCTGTTGGAAAGCGAACTGTTTGGCCATGTTAAAGGAGCGTTTACCGGAGCTGACCGCGCGCGAATGGGTAAGTTTGCTCTGGCGGATGGCGGCACACTGTTTCTCGATGAGATTGGTGAATTACCCCTCAGTGCGCAAAGCAAAATTCTGCGCGCACTGCAAAACCATGAAATTCAACCTGTTGGCCAAGATCGAGTACAAACCGTCGATGTGCGGATTCTAGCAGCCACCAACCGTGATTTGAAAAAAGAGGTCGAAGCTGGCCGTTTTCGAGCCGATCTCTATCACAGATTGAGCGTGTATCCGATCTACGTGCCGCCACTGCGTGAACGCAAAGGCGATCTCTCCCTACTCGCGGGATACTTCGTAGAACAAGCGCGACGTAAACTCGGTATCACTCAACTAAAGCTGCATGGCGATGTGTTAAGTCAGCTTATCCAATACCCTTGGCCGGGGAATGTGCGAGAGCTAGAGCATGTAATTAACCGCGCGGCACTTAAAGCCAAATCACGCCAGCGGGGGCGCCCAGTCACGACATTAAAAGTTGAAGACTTAGGGGAATTACAAGGGCCAAGAGCAGCGATGGTTGAACCGACAGCGCAAGATGAACCTATGCTGGGCGAATGGATTGCTGAGTTGGGTTTACGTGACGCGACGGATGAATTTCAACGCCATTTGATCAGCGAAACCCTCACCCAAGCTGACTTTAATTGGGCAGAGGCGGCACGCCGCCTCCAGACCGACAGAGCCAACCTGACACGGCTGGCCAAACGGCTCGGCATTACTGTATCCCGCAGCCACTCAATAGAAAGGTCTCGTTAACTGGCGCTAGGCACAGGCACTATCGGCGTGGGAGTTGAGCGTGGAAACGCCCGCTCATACTCCTGCATAAAATCACGCCGGATCAGTTGTTCAAGTTGGTTCGCGCGTTCGGTCGGGCAGAAAATCATCACATGCACCACTTGCTCTCCCGTTGATGAGCTGCTGATTTCAATGTGCGGCTCAGCACTGGGCAAATCCACCCCAGCATGGCGCTCAATCACCGTATTGTAGCGGCGTGCCACTTCCATAAAGTGGGCAAAATGCCCTTCAATCCTTTCGTGCAGTATCGGCACCAGTGGGAAAAGGTTCACAAATTCGGGCACCACAATTTTGAAGTTATGGAACACATAGCGCTTCATAAAATTGAGGTTTTTCACCGGATAAGAGAAAAACATACTGTTCGGTAACGTCGCGGTTTTTCCAGTGTAGTTATACTGGCCGTGGTGTAAATCGATCTCTTGGATCACAGTCGCCATGAGGTTGTGCTCAATCACCTCGCCACACACACTCCCTACTTCAATCCAGTCCCCGATCCGAAATGAACGAGAACTCGCGCGCTGAATCGATCCAGTGAAACACAAAATGATCTCTTTTGAGGCCACCACAATCGCTACTGCAATCGCCGTCACCGAGAGTGCAAATTCGCTAATTTCCGATTGCCAAAGCATGAACAGGGCAAGCAAAGTGACCGTAAATACGCCGTTTTTGGTACGTGACATCCATTTGCGTTGCTTTTCGGTGATGAGCGCCGCATCACCACGAATATGTTCTAAAACAAGGCGTCGCACTGAAATCACGCCCAATAAAATCAACGCTGTCAGCAGCAACTTATGGGTGAGCAAAAAATCGACCGCTATGCTCAGATGTTCCATCTCTTTCTCCTACTACGGCTTAACCCGCCGCTTTATCTCGTGGTGTTGCGTGTCGCGCAATTTCAACATTGAATCCCCTTGCCTGACAAGCGCTATCCCCAAACTCTTGGCTGCTCGGCAAATTTCATCATAAAAAAAGCCGCTTAAGCGGCTTTTCAAAGGAAAAACGTTTATTGCCGATAATGCAGTGCCGTTTTCTCTGCAAGTTTCACAATCACTTGTACCGCGGCTTCCATCCCTTCAATGGTGATGAACTCATGAATGCCGTGGAAATTATAGCCACCAGTGAAAATGTTTGGACAAGGCAATCCCATAAATGACAGCCGCGCCCCATCCGTCCCACCACGGATCGGTTTAATTTTCGGCTCAACATCGCAAGCCACCATCGCCTGTTTGGCCAACTCAATAATATGTGGATGCGGCTCCACCTTCTCCTTCATATTGGAGTAGCTCTGCTCGAAACTCACCTCGACACGACCTTTTTTAAGCTGCTGATTGAGCTCGGCTACTTTAGCTTGCATTAACGCTTGGCGAGCTTGTAAACCGCTCGCCTCAAAGTCACGCAAAATGTATTTGAGCTCTGATTTGGCAACACTCATGGTCGCGCCAGAAAGATGATAGAAACCTTGATAGCCTTCGGTATGCTGAGGCGTTTCGTTTTCTGGCATCATCAGAATAAACTGCGCTGCAATGTGCATAGCGTTGACCATTTTGTCTTTGGCTGTCCCCGGATGTACATTCACTCCATGACAAACAACCGTCGCAGTGGCGGCGTTGAAGTTCTCATACTCCAGCTCTCCAATCGGGCCGCCATCGATGGTATATGCCCACTGCGCCGCAAATTTCGCCACATCAAAATGATTGGCACCGCGGCCAATCTCTTCATCTGGCGTGAATGCAATCGAGATATCGCCATGAGGAATCGAAGGATCAGCAAGCAAGATTTCCATCGCGGTGATGATTTCTGCAATCCCCGCTTTGTTATCAGCACCCAATAAGGTTGTGCCATCGGTCGTGATGAGGTTATAGCCATGCAGCAGATGCAAGTCAGGGTATTGAATGGGCGACAACACTTCGTCCCCTTTACCAAGGGCAATATCACCACCTTGATAATCTTCAACGATTTGCGGTTTAACATGCTTACCGCAAGCATCTGGAGAGGTGTCCATGTGGGCAATAAAGCCAATCGCGGGCACTGGATAGTTCACATTCGATGGGAGTTTGGCCATCACATAGCCATGATCATCCAGCGAAACATCACTTAAGCCTAATTCAAGTAGCTCTTCATACAGCGCTTGGGCAAAGACTTTCTGACCCGTAGAGCTTGGGCAGTGATGGTTTTTCGGTTTCGATTGAGTATCAAAAGTGACATAGCGCATAAAGCGCCCAACAAGATTTTTCATAAACAAGCACTCATCATTCAAATACGCAGCGTTGATTTAACCTCGCTGAAAGGGAGCATAAGCAGTGAATTGCACCCCATACTACGTATTCTCAGCGCCGATGAGTTGTTACAAATCAGTTTTTCACCGATTAATCAAAATCAGCGATACCCAAACGGCTTAACAACCAAACGACTCAGCAACCAGACGGCTTAGCAAATAAAAAAGCCTATCCGATGGGATAGGCTCAATAGGTTGCTTGTTGAAGCGATTATAGCGAGATGAAAATTCCCGCTAAGCAAGCGCTCATTAGGTTGGCTAAAGTGCCAGCAATGACCGCTTTTATGCCTAGGTTCGCCACTTCCGAGCGGCGCTCAGGGGCTATCACGCCAATGGAGCCTAATTGGATCGCGATAGAGCCAATGTTGGCAAAGCCACACAATGCAAACGTGATGATGACTTGGCTATGCTCAGAAAGCAGCGCTTTATGCTCAACAAAGTCAATGAAAGCCACAAATTCGTTCATCACCACTTTCTGACCGATGTAGGAACCTGCCGCCAGCACTTCGTGACTTGGAATGCCAATCACCCATGCCAGTGGAGCAAACAGATAACCGAACATGGCTTGTAAGGTAATGCCGCTAAACCCAACCAGATCGCCCAGATTTTCAAGGCCAGTGTTGACCATAGCGATTACGCTGACGAACGCAATCAACATAGTCCCCACTGCAACGGCGACTTTCATACCATTCATCGCACCGCTAGCGAGAGCATCAATCAAGTTGCTGTCTTGCGCTTTATCTAACTCGACTTGGCTTTGATCGATTGGCACACCACGCTCAGGAACGATGATTTTCGCCATCATTAAACTGCCCGGCGCCGCCATGAAGCTCGCTGCAATCAGGTATTTCAGCTCAACCCCTAAACCTGCGTAACCACCCAGCACAGAGCCAGCTACCGATGCCATACCGCCTGCCATGACCGCAAACAGTTCAGAGCGTGTCATATTGGCAAGAAAGGGGCGCACCAAAAGTGGCGATTCGCCTTGTGATAGGAAAATATTGCCTGTCGCGACCAGTGATTCCGCCTTACTGGTGCCTAAGAAGCGTTGAATGCCACCGCCGATCAGGGCGATCACTTTTTGCATCACACCAAGGTAATAAAGGGCAGAAATCAGCGCACTGAAGAAGATGATGATAGGTAATACACGAACAGCAAAAATAAAGCCCGTATCGGCAAGATCACCAAACAGAAAGCGAATGCCGACATCGGCAAAACCAAGCAAACCAGAAACCCCATTACTCAAGCTGCTTAGCGCGGTTTGCCCCAATGGGAAATAAAGCACGAGAGCCGCAAAACCAATTTGCAACAACAAGGCTCGGGAAATGGTTTTCCAATTAATCGCACTGCGGCTTTCAGAGAGCAGATACGCGCATAAGATCAGTACCGTAACACCGATGATTCCAAACAAAATCGCCATAATTTACCTAGAAAAATGTGAGTAAAAACAGGGAAACCCATGGCTTGATCAGTGTGTAGGCAGAGGCAACCTCAAAAGGAGGGAATAAAGTTTTATTGCTCACAGGCCATCAACATCAACAGACACAAGCTTGGGAAATAGCTGGTCCTGTCCTTGGGGTCATTCACATTTCCTTGTGACGGCTTGTACTGGCAGAGCAACCGGCTCTTAGCCGGGCGCAAAGTATAACGATAAAAAAATGAGTTTCATCACATTTTTTCGCGCAAACGTTTATTTCGGGTATTTTTTATCTCATCGCTCACTAGGCATGCAGCGCTTTACAAAAATGGCTCCTTATCATGACAGTTCAAGAACTTGTTACTTATTGAATGGAACACATATCACAAAGTTGCATTCTTTTATCGATTGGTCGAAAAACAAGCTGGCATAAAAGTGCGAAGCAGCCTAGCTTTAATGCAATTTGATTATTCTGAATAACCATTACTAACAACGTCAGTGTCAACGCCTCACGTGTTTCAAAGAAGCCGTGAGGCGTTTTTTCAGCGCTATCCCCATAACTCGGAGTTGCAAGTCACTCACACCGTCACTCGCTGTACATTTAATCAGAAAGCCTATACTTTTCATCAGCACTGATTAAGGAGGAAACGATGCACAAGCTAACGATAGATCTTGTCTCAGACATCGTCTGCCCTTGGTGCGTGATTGGCTATTTAAGATTGCGCCATGCCCTCGCTCGGCTGCCAGAGGTCGATGTCACACTCAGGTGGCATCCTTATGAACTGAACCCAAGGTTAGCCATGGGCGGAGAAAACCTGCGCGAGCACCTGAATAAAAAATATGGCACCAGCCTTGAGGCGAGCCAGCAAGCACGTAAAACGCTGACTGAGCTTGGAAACGACGTGGGATTTGCGTTTCACTTTTTTGATGAAATGCGCATCTACAACACACGCAAAGCCCACCAGTTACTGCTGTGGGCTCATCAGCAAGACAAGCAGTTGCCTCTCACCTTAGCCCTCTGGTCAGCCTATTTTCAGCAAGGCAAAGCGATAGATGAGCATGAGGTACTGCTGGAAATCGCGCAGACGGTGGGTTTAGACCGTAGCGCCTGCCAGCAGATCCTCGCCGATGAATCATGGGCGAACGCAGTAGCCAATACTGAGCAACAGTGGCTACAAGCAGGCATTCATGCCGTGCCGACCTTGATCATTGAGCAGAAATATTTAATCTCAGGTGCACAAACCAGCGATATTTTGCTGGATGTGTTGCAGCGCCTGACCACAAAAACGGATCGCGAGCACTAAGCGGCTCGATGATGACATCTGGACTAACTCGCTATCCACCTTAGTGAATAGGCGTTTCCGTTTTCGCGTAGTACTGACCAAAATAGGCTTCAAGCACTTCTGGGGTCAATTTGCCTTCGGCTTCCAACTGTTTGAGTTTTTCTGCAATCGCTTTTTGCTCATCCAGACTGGGCAGTTGCGTTTCTGGCTCTTCTGCAACTTGCTGAGACATCAACTCCAGCTCTTTTTCGAAATCGTTCATCACTCTTTACCTACTTGGTTTTTACTGGCCGGAAGTGTAACGAACTCCCGGCAAGGTTTCTAGAGTTTAAAGTTGCCCACCAATTTATCTAAGCGGCCAGAGAGTTCACGCAATGATTTGCTCGCATCAGCCAGCTCTTCTGCCGTTGAGGTGGTCACTGCATTAATCGCGTTAATCTCTTCGATATTTTGGTTAATGGTGTGCACAACGGTCGATTGCTCTTCGGTTGCTGTAGCGACTTGTGTGTTGCGATCTGAAATATCGTGGATTCGATCCGAAATACTCATCAGCACCTGTACTGCCTCATCAGAAGCGGCAACCCCTTGGTGAGTCACCGTTTTACCCGCATCCATTGCCGATACAGCATTCTTAGCATCATTTTGCAGCTGGTTAATCATCTTCTGAATTTCTTCCGTCGAGGATGCCGTACGACTCGCTAAGTTACGCACTTCATCGGCCACCACCGCAAAACCACGGCCTTGATCGCCAGCACGGGCGGCTTCAATCGCCGCGTTGAGTGCCAGCAAGTTGGTTTGCTCTGAAATACCGCGGATCGCATCCAAGATCGACCCAATCTCTTGAGTGGTCGACGCCAATTGCTCCACCACTTTGCCCGTGTTTTCAATATCGTGAGCTAAGCGGCTGATCGCCTCTTTGGCTTTATTGACGACATTGCGCCCTTGATCCGCATTACCAGACGCTTGATTCGCCGTTTCGGCCGCAGTCGCCGCATTAGAGGCGATTTCACTGATCGTCGCCCCCATTTGGTTGATGGCGGTAACCACTTGGATCGTTTGATCGCGCTGCTGCTGGCTATTGTCGTGGGTGACTAACGCTTTGCGTGATACCCCTTCGGCGGCCACTTGCAACTCGCGGCTGGTTTGGGCAACGTCTTTTATCGATTGATGGATCTTCTCAATAAAACCATTAAAGCCTTTGGAAAGCTGAGCGATTTCATCATTGCCTTTCACTTCAATACGCTGCGAGAGATCACCATCCCCTCTGCCCAAATCGGTAAAGCGTTTGGCAATCTGATTGATCGGCATAGCGATGCTGTTAGCCAAGAAAATCCCCATAAAAATAAAGATGGCGGCTACCGCCAGCGTCGTGAGCATCATACGCTGTGCTACAGCATCCAATTCCGCAAACACCTCATTCACAGGCACCGTGCCGACCAAGAACCAGTCCATGCTCTCGATGTAAATGCTCGCAACCATCACTTCTTGACCTTGATAGTCCGTCGAAATCAAGTTGAAGCCGGATTTGTTCAGCAGCGCACTCGCCCCTGAACCATAAATTTGCTGCAAGCTCGATTTCACTTGCTGTTTCTGACGATGGATTTGTACCTCACCCTGTGCATTGGTCAAAAACACAAAACCAGTGTCTTCAATTTTAAAACTGTTGAGCAGACGCACCATGTCATCCATCGACTTAGACATACCAGACATGGTATTGCCATTCACCAACTGGTAGTTGGCAAACATTTTGACTTCGCCATTCGCCTCTTGGAACATGCTGACCATGGTCGGCTTTCCTGAACCAATAAAGCCAAAAAACCACCCGTCTTGCTGCTGATTCAGCTCGCGCAGAAAGCCGTTTTGGTTCCAGTAATACGCTGTTTTTCGGTTGGCTACCGACGCATCATTCAAGCCGTATTGATCGCGTAAGTTGTTCAACTGCTTCACTAATAACGCTTCTGTTGCCGGATCTCTTTCTGTGGTAGCAATCGCTTGCTGCACAAACTCATTGCTGGCAATTTGCTGGGCAGAAGCAAGCAGTTGTAGCACTTCATGGTCAATATCGCTTTTAATCAACTTCAAAATATTGGGCAGTTCTAAATCGACTAAGCGATGCTCTAGCACCTCTCGCGCTTGGCGCTGTGCCATCACACCCACAATCAGGGTGGATGCCAGTACGGCGAGAGTGACCCCTAACACAACCTTTTGCTTAATACTCATCTGATGCAGTTTGAACATATTCTCCGCCTAATCATGGCTATCTAGGAAACCTCTACATTATCGACTTAAGATCACACCACTTAAGAAAATTCTCACAAAACCCAGCTTCAAAGTTGCCATACATCACACTTTCTCCTGAAAATACCCAAGTGCCGTTTATAAATCGCTGCT